>CAIWDQ010000622.1 GCA_903911455.1 uncultured bacterium | reverse complement strand
ATCTATTTGATTTTATATCTTTAAAGGCAAAGTTCTTCCTTATGTTAAGGTGGTAAATTTTTGCTGTTTTGTCTCATAATGTATTATATTTGTTTTAATTAATGAATATTTCTTTCGTTTTAAGTTTTAAGCCGTAAAATTATAATAAAATCAATGTCCAATCTCTTTAAAAGTGTTAAATATTATTAAACTTGACAAAACCCATTAAAAGTACTGTCAAATTTATTTTCTTATTCCCTATTAATTTAAAGACATTTGCACATAAATTAATTTGTTAATTATTCATTAAGAGAACAATAATTATTTTATTCAAAACTTCAAAAGGATAAGTCGCAAAAATATTAGTTTTATAACAAGTATCAAAAATATAAGTTCACATATTAAGTTAGAGTTAAGTTAAAGTTTATTAAAACCCAATTCTAAAATTATCATAGTAAATTAAAATACAAAATTAGACTAACAATTTATTTAAACTGTTACATTATTCAATGAAAGTTTTATAAAATTATATATCCTTTTTTATTAATTGTTTAAGAATTAATACTGTTTGTTAAACCATAATCAAAGGGTTTATTTTATTGACGTTATCAAAAGTTGGTAAAAGTAACAATCATATTTTAATACTTAAGTAAGGAAATTCCTTATTTTTTCTAGGGAATTTTACGGATATTTTAGAATGCATTATTAAAATAATAAAAACTTCTAATAATAGAATGAAACGAGATTAAATTTATGAATAGGTGATTCATCAATTCAAAAAAAATTTATACTAATTATTAAGTAAATTTTCTTATCACTAGCAGAAGAATTGGTCGATCTTTTGCAAAAATATCTTATTAAAGTCAAAGAATTTTCAGAACTTTTACATTTTAGCTCTTATCTTTTACATTTTCGTTCTTGTTTTTTACATTTTCGCTCTTGTTATTTGCATTTTCGCTCTTGTTTTTTGCATTTTCGTTCTTGTTTTTTATACTTTCGCTCTTGCTTTTTATACTTTCGCTCTTATCTTTTGCAAAAAGACTTCGTTAAAGTCTAAGAATAAAGCCTGCTTATGCACATATTATAATGTATAGAAAAAGAATTATTCGAAATTACAGATTAATAATCAGAGTAATGTTAAATAAAAAAGGCTGCTACCTCACGATAACAGCCAAAACATAATTATGAAAAGCACTAAAAGAATAAACCCTATAAAGAATTTACTCTTTTTCTGCGGATATAACAAGTGTAACACTTGTAAGTTATTTTGTGGTTTCAAAAAGCTTGCGTTCTAAACAGATTTTTAATCTGTGATAATTCTAATTATTCTCTATCTTTCAATTTTACTATAAATACCCTATAAATCAACTAAGACGTATGGGGTATTACATAGCTTATTTTTATTATTATGAAAGATGCAAAATTACAGTAAGATTTTCATTCCCACAATCGGGAATTATACGGATTTTTACTAGGTAATTTTACGGATGTCTGAGGATATAGCGATTTGGTGATTTGGTGATTTGGCGATTTAGTGATTTAGTGATTTAGTGATTTAAGAATTTAAAGACTCAAGAATTCAATTTCATTCAAATTATTGGCAATTGTCTGAATACATTTATCCACTGATTTACACAGATTAGATACATTGATAATTCACTAATAATTATATTATTTCTTTCCATTCATAATTAATAATTAATAATTCATAATTATTTTAATGGTATTCGTCCCAACTCTTAATCGCCAGGCTATCTATATCCAGTTTACAGATTGCATAAATAAAAGCACTCGCAAGTCGTGCATTGGTGATTAAAGGGATATTAAAGTCAATGGCACCTCTACGGATAGCATAATCATTATTAAGTTCAGTTTTAGAAAGGTTTTTAGGAATATTTATAACAAGATCGATCTTCCTTTCCTTTATGTAATCCATTGTATTTGGTTTGGTGGGATTGTCAGGCCAGTTAAGTACTGTTACCTCAACTCCATTTTCATTAAGGAATTGTGCTGAACCAGGTGTTGCAAATAGTTTAAAACCTCTTTCAGATAACATTCTTGCACTTATTAGTAATTCTATTTTAGAACGTGTATCACCAGTTGATAGCAGTATATTCTTACCCGGGATCTTATACCCTACAGAAAGCATCGCCAGAAGTAATGCTTCATAATAATTTTCACCAATACAACCTACTTCACCTGTAGATGCCATTTCAACACCAAGAACAGGATCGGCTTTCTGTAAACGTGAGAAAGAAAACTGCGAAGCTTTTATACCAATATAATCCAAATCAAAAGCTGACTTCTGAGGCTTATCGGTTTCTATCCCTAGCATTATACGTGTAGCAAGTTCAATAAAGTTAATCTTCAAAACCTTTGATACAAAAGGAAAACTACGAGAAGCCCTGAGATTACATTCTATAACTTTAATATCGTTGTCTCTGGCTAGTAGTTGCATATTAAAAGGACCTGATATATTTAATGCTTTAGCAATCTCTCGTGATATCTTTTTAACACGTCTTGCAGTTTCAAAATACATTTTCTGAGCAGGAAAAACCATGGTAGCATCTCCCGAATGTACACCTGCAAATTCGATATGTTCGGATATTGCATAAGCAATTATTTCACCTTTATCTGCAACAGCATCTATCTCTATTTCCTTAGCATGCTGAATAAATTCAGAAACTACAACAGGATATTCTTTGGATACCTTTGCTGCAAGCTTAAGAAAGTGTTCCAGTTCTTCAGGATTAGAAACTACATTCATAGCAGCACCCGATAACACATAAGATGGACGAATCAAAACAGGGAAACCTACTTCTCCAGCAAATTTAATAATATCTTCTAAACTTGTAAGCTCTTTCCAGCGAGGTTGATCTACATGCAAAGTATCCAACAATGATGAGAATGTATGTCTGTTCTCTGCCCTGTCAATATCAATCGGAGAAGTCCCAAGAATTGGTACATTTTGATTATAAAGACGCATTGCCAGATTGTTTGCTATTTGTCCTCCGGTTGATACTATTACTCCTTTTGGTTGTTCCATTTCAATGATATCCATCACACGCTCAAACGAAAGTTCATCAAAATAAAGACGATCACAAGTATCATAATCTGTACTCACAGTTTCGGGATTATAATTAATCATAACCGAACGAAAACCTTCTTTGCGTGCAGTCTGAAGTGCGTTTACAGAACACCAGTCAAACTCAACAGAACTACCAATACGATAAGCTCCGGAACCAAGCACAATAACTGATTTATTATCATGTTCGGGAGCTATGTCACTTTCAGAAGCATTATAAGTAAGATAAAGATAATTAGTTTTAGCAGGATATTCTGCTGCAAGAGTATCTATTTGTTTTGCAAAAGGAATTATGCCTAATTGCTTACGATAATCTCTTACTTTAAGAAGTTTGGGATGCATTGCTTCATCAGTTTTAATAACAAAGCGTGCAATCTGAAAATCGGAGAACCCTTTTTGTTTAGCTTTAGTAATTAATTCTGCAGAACAATTTTCAAGTGAAGGAGTCTGTTTTAAAGTTACCATCATATCATAAATTGATTTCAGTTTAACCAGAAACCATTTATCAATTCTTGTAAGTTCATGTATTTTATCTACACTTAAACCTTTTTCAAAAGCTGAAGCAATGCAATAGATTCGCATGTCAGTAGGATTTGAAAGAGATTCTTCAATATCATCAAAAGTAAGATCGGTGTTGCCAACAAACCCATGTGTCCCCTGCCCTACCATCCGCAAACCTTTCTGAATTGCTTCTTCAAAGGTTCGCCCGATAGCCATCACCTCCCCTACGCTCTTCATACTAGAGCCAATCTCTTTTGAAACTCCAATGAATTTATTAAGATCCCAACGAGGAATCTTTACTACTATATAATCCAAAGCAGGCTCAAAGAAAGCTGTTGTAGTTTTAGTTACTGCATTCTTTAGTTCGTGTAAACCATAACCTAAAGCTAATTTAGCAGCTACAAATGCCAAAGGATAAGCTGTAGCTTTTGAGGCTAAGGCAGATGAACGCGAAAGTCTGGCATTCACTTCTATCACTCTGTAATCTTCCGAATTAGGATCAAGTGCATATTGAACATTACACTCACCAATGATTCCTATATTTCGTACAATTTGTATTGAAAGTTGTCGTAACTTATGATATTCGCTATTGGTAAGTGTTTGCGAAGGAGCCACAACAATACTTTCGCCTGTATGTATGCCTAAAGGGTCAAAGTTCTCCATATTACAAACTGTAATACAATTGTCATACTTATCGCGTACAACTTCATACTCTACCTCTTTCCAGCCTTTTAATGATTCTTCAATAAGTATCTGACTTGAATATGAAAATGCTTTATCTGCAAGTTTAAACAATTCATCCTGATTATTACAAAAGCCTGAACCTTGTCCCCCAAGTGTAAATGCTGCTCTAACTATAATAGGAAACCCAAGACCTTCGGCAGCTTTTTGAGCATCTTCAACAGTATTAACGGCTAAACTACGGGCTGTTTTTACATTAATTGAACGAAGTCTATCAGCAAATATTTGCCTGTCTTCTGTATCAATAATTGCCTGAACAGGTGTACCTAATACTTTAACATTATATTTCTCAAAGATACCTTTCTGATAAAGTTCAATACCACAATTCAAAGCAGTTTGACCACCAAAGGCTAACAGAACTCCATCAGGTTGTTCTTTCTTAATGACTTTCTCAATAAAATGAGGTGTAACCGGAAGGAAATATATTTTATCGGCAACACCTTCGGAGGTTTGAACTGTTGCAATGTTAGGATTTATCAATATGGTAGTGATGCCTTCTTCGCGCAAAGCTTTTAATGCCTGTGTTCCACTGTAATCAAATTCTCCTGCTTCGCCTATCTTTAGTGCTCCACTTCCAAGTACAAGGACTTTCTTTATTTCGTGTTTCATTATGATTCCTTTTTTTTTGATGCTTCTTATCATTATTAGAATAATATTTATTTGAGTTCACTCTTAAAAGTACCATGTCGTCATTGCGAACGAAGTGAAGCAATCTCATTCAACAAACTTATATTAGATTGCTTCGTCGTACCTCCTCGCAATGACGTCGTTTTTATACATAAATGACTTATCAGAGGGGACTCATCTTTTTATACTTTTTAATTTATTAGATGTGTTTAATTTAAAAATCTAAATCTAACAACGAAACCTAACAGGTTTTAAAAACCTTTTAGGTTTAATTTCAATCTAATTAATATGCTTCTGCAAATTAAACTTAATACTATCATTTGCCTGAATGTTTACTTACCATATCAAGGAAATCATCAAAGAGAAATTCGGTATCTGTTGGGCCACTTGAAGCTTCGGGATGAAACTGAACAGAGAAGATAGGTTTTGTTTTATGTCGCAATCCTTCGTTAGTTCCATCATTCAAATTAATAAATAAGGTTTCCCATTCATCACTTAAAGTAGTTTTATCTATAGCAAAACCATGGTTCTGTGAAGTAATAAAAGCTCGGTTAGTTCCACATTGCAATACAGGTTGGTTATGGCTGCGATGACCGTATTTGAGTTTATAAGTATCAGCTCCTGAAGCAAGTGCTATAATCTGATTGCCCAAACAAATCCCAAAGATAGGTTTATCTTGTTTTAAAGCTTTGGCAACATTTTTAATTGAAGTTTCACACATTTTTGGGTTACCCGGTCCGTTTGACAAAAAGAGACCATCATATTCTTCATTAGAGAAATCATAATCCCAGGGAACACGAATAACAGTAACGTTTCTCTTCAGAAAATGACGAATAATATTATTCTTCACACCACAATCAAGCAGTAAAATCCTTTTATCACCATCACCATAAGTAATAACCTCATTAGTACTTACCTGTGCAGTGAGGTTCTCCATATTCGGATCAATAAAATCAATATCATCATCAAAAATAATCTTACCCAGCAAAGCACCACTTTCTCTGATATGTTTAGTAAGAGCACGGGTATCAACACCTGTCAAAGCGGGAACCTTATTACTTTTAAGCCAATCGCCCAGACTTTGATTAGCATTCCAATGACTATATTGTTCAGAGTAATCGGCAATTATCAAACCAGTAATATGAACCTTATCTGATTCAAAAAAACTAAACATTTGATTTTCTTCTGTGATGCCGGGAACTCCGTAATTCCCGATGAGTGGATAGGTGAGCACAAGTATTTGTCCTCTGTAAGATGGATCGGTTAAACTTTCGGGATAACCAGTCATAGCAGTATTAAAAACCACTTCGCCTGCCACACTACCTTCGTAACCAAACGAAGTCCCAATAAATTCTGTTCCGTCCTCTAAAATCAATTTTGCCTTATGTTGTTCCATTATATGAGTTTGATTTTTAGAGGGCCTTTCTAAATGAAAAACCCGACAAAGATACTTATAAATCTTAATACATAAGTAACAAATATATTGACATTTGTTTTGATTGAATTGAGATAAATAAAAATTTTATTTGAGAATAGATTTGATTTTTTATTAATAAATTTAATGAATCATATTTTAGGATCTTAAAAAATGAGATTACAATTTTCAGTGTTTGTAAGATTATTTTCTTTAATTAGAATTATCTTTATAAGCTTACTCACTTCATTTAAAAAAATGAGAATTGAAATGCTGAGCTTGATTATTATCTTTAGTTTTTTAAGAATAAAATAAAGATGTTAATTATTAGCTGTATTAAAAAGAAGATAACAATATCTATTATTAATATTATTCATTTTATCTTTTGGAGAATAAAAAACTTGTCTGGTAATAATATTCAAAATTATTAAAATGACAATACCAAGAGTGTTTATATCATTTGAATAAAAATAAATGACAATACCAACGTTGGATACATCATTTAATTATATTCAAATGACCATACCAAGGCTGGATACATCGTTTCAAAATTTTCAAATGACTATACCAAGCCTGGGTACATCGTTTAAATATATTCAAATGACCATACCAAAGTTGGTATTGTCACTTGAAAATATTCGAATGACCATACCAATATTTGAGAGACAATATTCACAATTGAAAACACTAATTATATGTCTATTATGATTATTGTCAAAAAACAGCTTTGGCATGATATTTGTAGAGAAGCTTATCTTTTTATTGATAAAAAGATGTCCTTTTACTATTTTGGAGTAATAATATTCATTTATGATAT
>CAIWDQ010000621.1 GCA_903911455.1 uncultured bacterium | reverse complement strand
TTGCAAACTTAGGAAACCTTAGAATAGGACCTTTTACAGTAAAAGTAGGCGTTATAACAAAAGCAGTAACCGACAATCCTACAATTGTACCTTCAATTTCACCTACAGCAATAGCAGTAGATGCTAAAAACGAAGAACTTAAGGTACTCGAAGAAGAATGTAATGAAGCTAGAGAGCTTCTAAAACAAAAAACAGCATTAAAAAATGCTAAGAAGAGAGAGATTACCAATGATATAAACAACGGTTGGTGTCCACAAGTTCAAAAAGCAGTTGCCGGAGATGCTGCAAAAGTTAAAGTGTTATGTCTTGAAATTAAGGGAGAAGCGACAAATCCTGTAGTGGTAGGCATGGCAGCAGATAGTTTTCCATCTATTAATAAAATTGATTCAAGCAATCATTTACAGCATAAAATATCAACCCGAAATTCTGCTAATGGCAAGATAGCTGTGCCTTCTGATGCAGTTACTATTGAAATTTATCAGCAAATTGGAGGTTTAACTCCACCTGTTGATATTAAAAATATGTCGCATTTAGGTTCTACTTCCAGAGGAAATTTTTTAAATACATTTGATGCAGCCGATGTTGGTAAAGTAGTATATTATATTGCAGTATATATTGATAGAAAGACCAAAAAACCTCTGATTCAAAGCCCTGTAATGAGTGCTATGATAAACTAAATCACAAATTAGAATTGCAAATTACAATATTAAAAACTCAAATTTACATATATAAAAACAGAAAATATAAACCTTAAATTTATATTTTATCATACTAAAAACAATGAAAACAATTACTAACCATTTAAGAAAACTAATTCATACCATACTTTCAATCTCGGGATTTGTACCTGAGCATATGACCCCAACGCGATATGTTTTTATGCTGGGTTCATTTTTTGCAACTTTTTTACTTTTACCAATATTTACCGACGTGAATATTGCAATTTATTACTTTATTTGTAGTACAGCTTTATATATCGGCTTTATCTTTATAGTGCTCCCTAAGAATGGATTACGCAAAAAAATGATTTATAAATATGGAGAGCATAAAGGGTATTTGTTATATGAAGGTTTACTTGCCTTTACATTTTATCACAACGGCGTCGGTTTAGTTTACATTAGTCAGAAATCAGTTGGCAGCGGTTTCTTTACAAATGTGCCGGTAGTTATAACTATTGGATTAGCAGCTATCTTCTTTATAATAGGTATGGGTACTAAAATATGGTCAACTTTCGTGATTGGCATTCCTATTTATTATTGGAAGGATATGTTTTTAGGAAAAAAGGTTTGTAATTTTGTAGAAACGGGACCTTATAAATATCTGAGTAATCCTATTTATGGAGTTGGGCAACTGCATGTTTACGGTATTGCCATCTATTACAATTCTATTTACGGTTTGATTTTTGCTGCGATAAATCAATGTCTTATATTTTTATTTTATTTTACTGTCGAAAAACCATTTATTTACCGTAAGTATTTTAATCAAAAAGTTGTACCATTAATTAATACACGTATAGGAGATGAGCCAACTTATACAGATATCCCTGCAATTAATTTGGGTATGATGCAAATGGAATTTAGCAACGATGAAGAATTTAAAAAGATGAATTAATCTTTTTATTATCATGAAGAAAACAAGAAGCTCAACCATTAATTTGATTGAGCTTCATTTTGTTAAAAAAGAATATATATTTTCTTCAGAATTAATTCTTAATTTGCCTTTAAGATTTCTTTGGCCCATGATTCTGAAATATTTTTCAACCACTTTACTTTAGTAATATCATCAAAATTACAATAAACATAAATATAGATCAACCTATTATTAAGTCTTAAAAAGTTGAGCGAACATAATTTCTTAACAGTTTTAGTTTCGGATTTAATATTAAACGACATCAATAAGCCATACGATTCTTTAGTTTCGTAGATACAGCCCAGGTAATTAGGTTTTCCTATCTCAACATCAGCATTATCTTCTAATTTTAGCTTAAGTATTTTATTGGCATCCTCTATAATTTCGTTCATATCAGTTTTTAAGGAGCTAGCTACACCTTTCTTAACATCAGCAAAATCATCCAGACCTAAATTAGTAGATTCAACTTGAGAGTTAACCTCAATCAACATATATTTTTCCATCACAATACCTTCAGTATTACCACTTGACAATCTATTATAATCTGAAGTATCAAGAAAAACACAAAGCAATTTGTTAGATTCAGGAACAAAAGCATTGAAAAGAGAACGCTGCTCCTCTCCTACTTCTTTGAATTGGGCGGTAGGAGCAGGAAATTTAATAGGATTGCCACCTACAGTAATATTAGTAGTTTTTTCCTGCGCAAAAGCACTAAAAGTAGCTAAAAGAAGAGTAATAAAAAGAATAAAAGTATTTTTTTTCATATAAATTTATTGGTTTTGATTATTGAAATAAAAAATCGTAATTTAGCCACTATTGAATTTCGTAGAAACTGTTATCATTATTTTCTTCAGTATCATAACGAATGTAGCCGGTTTTTCTGTCTAATGAATAATAACCTTCTACAAGAAACCCTTTAGGCATATTCTCATTAATATACTTATTCATAAAGTAATTAAAGAGGAAATGAGCATTCTTCATGCCAGAGTAAGAAGCCATATTGTAAATATCAGTAAGACGAGCGGGTATAATTTTGTATTTATAAGTAATTTTTTGCTGGAGATCTTTAGCAAAAACTCCGTCAAGCTTATCTTCGATACTAAAACTGTTGAAGAAAAGCCTTTTATAATCTTTAGTAGTATCATTTGGCTTAAGTTCAAACCAGCAATTAAGATCAAATTTATTCAGATCATGCTCTTTAAAATAAACAACTGTATCATTAGGAAACGAATACTCATTTTTATAAGTATATTTATCCTCTTCAATCTCTATTTGGGTTATTTTAAAGGTATAATTATCAGGATTAGTAGTATCAAAGTTCTTTCTTGTCTCCTGAGTATAAACTTTAAATTCATAATACTCCAATTCTGATTTAATTCTATTATAAAGATTATTTATAAGCTTAGTATCATCAATAGAATCCAGAAATTGGGTATTTGCAATCCACAACGAATCTTGTGTATCAGGGTCATAGTAATCAAAACCATGAATCCTTTTTATCTTATCATTTAATTTATATAAAACAGTATCTTTAAGAAGAAGAATAGACGTAGTATTTTCTTTTTGAACGAATTCGCGGGCAAGATCTTTTTCTACCTTACACGACGAAGTGATGATAATTGAAATAACACCTATTATTAATATGTAAATAAAATCTTTTCTCAAAGTATTTCTTTTTATGCTGTTTATATTATTCTATAACCCTATGACGTTTCTTTAATATTCTCAAGTAATTTCTCACCAAAAGCCTTACCATAAGCCACACATTCGTCCAACTGATGCTTATGAGGAGTGAATTTAATGAATAAACTCTTTTCAAAATACTTTAGCTTTAAGTTTTCTATGTTAGTTTCAAGCATCTTCTGCCCTTCCCCACTCCATCCGTAAGAGCCAAAAGCTCCTGTAAGCTTACCTTTATCACGCAAAGGATTAACCATAGCAAACAACTGGTAAATCTGCAACAATATATTCTGATTAATGATAGGCGTACCTATAATAATACCACTACTATGGGCAATTTTTTCTTCTACAACACTCAACGACATCCTTTCAAGGTCGCAAATATCAGTAATAATATAATCAACTTCCCTGATACCTTCGGCAATCTTTTCGGCCATGATAGATGTATTCTGATAGGCGGATACATAGGCAATCATAACCCTTTTTGGATCGGGCAAAGCATTAGCTTTTAACGAATACTCTTCGGTAAGATTAACAAAATGCTTCCACAAGTCGGTCAAAATAGGCCCATGACCGGTACAGATAGCATTAATTTCCAAAGGACGAATCTTTTCAATAGCCTTAAGCATATATTTGCTATAAGGTCTAAGTATAACATCATAATAATACTTAAATGCATCCTCAAAATCACCTACTTTAGTATCAAACATACGCTCATCACAAAAATGAGCACCAAAAGAATCGCAAGTGAATAGTATTTTTTCTTCTATAAGATAAGTATACATGGTATCGGGCCAATGCAAATGAGGCGCACTAATAAACTTAAGCGTTTTATTACCTAAATCTAAAGTATCACCATCTTTAACAATCATGTGTGGGAACTCATCGCCCATCTGATCTTTAAGATAACGGATAGCATTACCACTCCCAACCACAACGGCCTTTGGAGCAATAGAAAGAAGGTTTTTAAGATTCCCTGAATGGTCAGGTTCGGTGTGATTTAATATAATATATTCTATCTCTTCGGGATTACAAACCGAGGTTACCTTATGTTTGTAAGTATCCCAGAATTTCTCTTTGGTAGTTTCTACTATTGTCTTTTTATCCGCATTAATGAAATATGAATTATAGGTAGTACCGAATTTAGTTTCCATCACTACATCAAAAGTTATTAAACCCGGATCTAATACACCAATCCATTTTACATCATTCGTAACATCTAATATTTTACTATCAACCATATTAATTTAAAGTTCTTTTTGTTTAACGTTTTGTATTATTACTTATTGTTATTTTTAAAATAAAGTCATTTGCACAGCATCATCATTATCGTTATCATCCTTATTTCTTTTATCAGAATCAAATTCTAATGGTAAGCTTTCGGTATTTTCAGGAATTTCAGTAGCATCTTCTGTTTCATCAATAGCTTCAACTTCTTCTTCATAAGGCAAAGGATCCAATAATATCACATTTTTAACAATATGATTAGATAAACGCTTGCCTCTTGCTTTTAATCCTTTTGGAGCAATAAATTCTGCTAATGCTACTATTTCGTTATTTATCTTCTTCTTATTCTGTTTCTCATCAAAAACAACTTCTATCTGTGGCAACCAATCTATTGAAATCGCATATACGAATGATTGTGGATGATCACCAATAAAATATTGTTTTTTATCAGTTTCCTCAACTTGAAATCTCTTAACATAAGGCAATTTCAATTCACCATCATAATATACTGCTGTTATAATTTTTTTAGGATTATATTTTTCAATAATGATCATATCCTCATCAAAATGATTTGATAGTTCAAAGTTAGTCAAACGATAACAACCATCACTCATTAAGGTTAGCATCTTATCCTCTGCCTTAAACGAACCAAGATACTTGCCTCTACTCTCAGTATTCAAACGCAAAACAGTGTCGTCATACCAAATATTTCTTGCACTTAAAGTAGAAACACCTTCTTCAAGTATAGTCACTTTTCTTACTTCATGTTTAGTAACAATGTTACCATTAGAAGTCCTGCCTTTAATCAATATCTCACTAAAATCAAAGTCAAAAGTAGGTTTCTTTAAGAATGGTTTAGCTTTAAGAATAACTTTTACAACTTCTGCCTGACCATTAGGATTAGCAGTGAAATATAAAACTTTACTACCTTTGGTTCCTTTGGTAAGATCATATTCCTTATCACGGGTAACACCACCTACTGCAAACCTTTTAGCATAAGCTTTTCCTTTTGCACCATCCTGATATATCATATTATATATAGTACGGTCATCATTCCTCCTGAAAACACCAATATGCCATATATTCTGACCAACAAAAACCTTATCAGCAACCTTGGTAACTATAAAAGTACCATCACCTCTGAATACAATAATATCATCAATGTCAGAACAGTCGCAAACATATTCATCTTTCTTAAGACCTGTACCTGCAAAACCTTCAGCTTTGTTTACATACAACCTTTCATTAGCTGCAGCAACCATAGTAGCTTCAATTACTTCAAAGTTTCTGAGTTCTGTCTTACGTTCTTTACCTTTACCATATTTCTTTTTAATCCTTTCATAATAATCTATTGTATATCCAATAAGATTTGCAAGATCTTTGTTTACCTGTTCTATATCATCTTCAATAGCTTTGATAACATCTTCAGCTTTTGAAGAATTATATTTTGAAATACGATCAATTGGTATTTTACGAAGTCTTAATATATCATCTAAAGTTACTTCGCGAATAAGATTATGAGTATATGGTTTCAACCCAAGATCAATTGCTTCATTGATTTCTAAGTCTGTCTTACAGACTTTCATATCTTCATACACTTCTTTCTCAATAAAGATACGTTCTAAGGAAGCAAAATGCCATTGTTCCTGAAGTTCTGCTTTTTCAATCTCAAGTTCAAGTTTTAATAATCTAACTGTATGTTCTGTTGATATCTTTAAAATTTCCCTAACTCCAATAAACCTTGGTTTACCATCATCAATAATACAACAATTTGGAGAAATAGAGATTTCACAATCAGTAAAAGCATAAAGAGCATCAATAGTAGTGTCAGGTGATACACCCGGCATCAGATGTATGTTAATCTCAACATCTCGTGCAGTATTATCATCTATTTTACGAATCTTTATCTTCCCTTTGTCATTAGCTGAAATAATGGTATCAATAAGTGAGGAAGTAGTAACGCCAAAAGGAAGTTCTGTTACAACTAAAGTCTTCTTATCTATCTGAGTTATCTTAGCTCTTATTCTAACTTTCCCACTTCTTATACCATCATTATATTTTGTAACATCAGCTAAACCACCTGTAGGGAAATCCGGTAATAATTCAAAGTCTTTTCCTTTAAGTATATTGATTGAAGCATCAATTAATTCAATAAAATTATGTGGTAATATCTTTGATGCCAAACCTACTGCAATCCCTTCAACTCCTTGTGCTAATAATAAAGGAAATTTCATAGGTAAAGCAACTGGTTCTTTATTTCTGCCATCATAAGACAGCTTCCATTTGGTTGTTTTTGGATTAAATGCAACTTCCAATGCAAACTTTGACAAGCGAGCCTCAATATATCTTGGAGCAGCAGCACTATCACCTGTATGAATGTTCCCCCAGTTTCCCTGACAGTCAATCAAAAGGTCTTTTTGACCTAACTGAACCAATGCATCGCCAATTGAAGCATCACCATGCGGATGATATTTCATAGTATGCCCAATAATATTGGCAACTTTGTTATATCTGCCGTCATCAAGTTCTTTCATTGCATGCAATATCCTACGCTGTACGGGTTTTAACCCATCAACAACATCAGGAACTGCACGTTCTAAAATAACATAAGAAGCATAGTCAAGAAACCAGTCTTTATACATTCCCGAAAGATGCTTAGTCTTTCTGATATCCTTACTCATGTCCTCAGCAAGAAATCCACCTTCATTTATTTCTTCAGTATCGTTTTCGTTCATCTTTGATAAATATCAATAATGATAAAGTAAAAAATATTTTATTTTAAGTATATTATATTTTTAGATAATCTTTATTCTAAAACTCTATACACTTTTTGTTTTAATTTCTTTAATTTAATTACAACTCAAGGCACTTTAAGTACTTTAGGCACTTAAGGCACTCTTCCTTATTTCCATATCCTTAACAAAACTACTTCTCCCAACAAGAAGAACAGTGTAAACAAGATAAATAGCTTCCACAATTTAATCCCCTGATTCATTTCTTTTATTACTTCCGCCAAATGTCTTTTACTTGTTTCAATCACAGCAATATTATTCAACTGTTTATCTTTAATCATAGTCTTTAATTCTTTTGAAGTAAAACAATCCGGCTGTGATTCATTACGATCATAGTTCAATGATATTCCGGCTAATTTATTTTCTCCTGAATAAACATAATAATTTCCTGCTTTCTTAATTTGATTATGAAGAAATAGATTTGTATAAGTATCAATAGATTTTGTTTCAGGTATAATTTCAAAATTAGGTTCTGTGCCTTTAATCTTCAATACATTTTCATTATTGGTTGAAGATAACACCGACTGTAGTTCTATCACTTCATCATTTCCTATTGTATACGATAGTTTACTTGATATAATACTTTGATAAGCTATGTTTAATAATGTAGGAACTACTAAATATTGCTTTGTAAAGTTACTCCATGCTGGATTTAATGGTACTGAACTTAAATATATTTTCCCTTTTCCATAATAAGATAATGAAAGAAAATCTTTTCCGTTCTGCATTCTTAATAAAGTCTCTTTTCTTGAAAGCAAATTATCAGTAAAAGTATAATGTGAATAGACTGTTGGTAGATCTATGTTTTCAGGAATCTTTTCAAATACATCCTTAAAAATAGAATGATTAAGATTAATATGATCTATCTTAGTATCTGCAGTATCTATTGATTTATAACCACCAACACTCATCAATGTTGTGAGTATTCTATAACTTTCCAGATCAGCTTTCTCATTTGGAAATAATAATAAGCTACCTCCATTTGAAACAAACCTCTGTATTTCCTGAACTAAGCCCGATGAAATAGTTTTAAGCCCATTTAAAATTACCAGACTGTTTGTTTTAATTGAAGCATAGTCAATATTATTTTCAGATGTGTTTTTAAAAACAAATAAGGAGTCAGGTTTGTATAACTTATTCAGAGCAGGACTTTCAACATCTCCATTTATCACCAAAACATGTATGTTTTCCGCAACATTGTACGAAAAGAAATACTTATCATCGTATGTCAATGGATAATCTGTTATTTCAACATTACCATTTTGCAAACCATTTTCATCAATTCTGAAAGTTAATGGTATCAAAAGCTCCTCTTTTTCTTTGATGTCAAAACTTGCTATTGCTCTTTGTTTACCGTTAATCATCAACTTAATTGGTATCTTTTCGTAAGGCACATCCGAAGCATTTTTTATCTTAGCAATAAGCTTCACAGTCTTCCCTAATTGCAAAACCGGTGACTCAAACCAACAACTATCTACATATATATTATTAGTCTTTTGAGAATTCAATGGAATAAAGAATATAGAAACTGATGTATCCTGTGTAATTGAATTAAAATTACTGATACTTTTCTGAAAGTCACTAATAATATAAGATGTTTTATTACTTATGTTAACAGTATTTTCAATATCTTGCTGCCTTTTGGTAATCTCCGACAACTTCTTTACAGAAGGTGAGATTTCTACTTCATCAAGTTGTTCAAGAAATTCATCTTTACTCAATAAGCGTTGATGCTTTCCTTCAAAATCATTGGTAAGTAATTGAAATAGATCAGAATTATTATACGCAGATACTATCTCGCGCGCCTTTGTTTTAGCTACTTCCAGCAATTTACTTTCATCTGATAAAGCTTCCATACTGAAAGAATTATCTACATAAATACTTACAACATTCTTACCTTGAATAGTTTTCTTAGTATTTGTATATGGAATAAATGGCTGAGCAAATGCAAAAACAAGACAAGCAATTGCAAGCATTCTCATGATTAAAACAATAAGATGTTTCAACCGCGAATACTTTTGTGTCTGTAATTTTAGCTCTTCCAGTAAGCCTACATTTGAAAAGTAAACCTTCTTAAAGCGCCTGAAATTAAAGAGGTGTATCACTATTGGAATCCCTGCTGCCAGTAAACCCCACAAAAAATATGGATTAATAAATTGCATTAGTCTTTATTGATAACTTAGTTTATAAACTCCGACAAAATTACTTATAATACCGTTAAGAAAATAGATTGTTGATAATTTTATTTTAATGTTAATAAAATTGGACTGAATACCAGTCATAAATTCTTTTTATATTTTAAAGTTTTTAACTATTATAATAAAAATGTAGTTATGAATAGAATTTTATTCACTTTTTCCAGCAAAACAATTTTAGTTTTATTTGAGTTAAACATTTCATTCATAATTCATAATTCTTAATTCATAATTTTACGACTTCTTCAGCACATTCCATCCATATATTATTATGATCAGAAAATATATTGCTGAAAGCACTCCCATCATTCCACCAGATTCTTCTTTTTTCTCAATAACAAACTTTTTAACAGCATAAACCAGCATATTCAAACCAATCAAAACAAGCACATAATACATATATTTATCAGCAGGTGCTTTATTTGGTTTATATTCGGGCTCACCTCTCCTACTCTCTTTATTTTGTTGATTATAATTTGGTTTATATGATTTATTACGTACACTTGTACCATATCTCTTATAATCTTCAATACTAAAATCATCCTCAACAAAAATATATTCCTTCTCTTTTAAAAGTGTATGATATGCTTCGTTCAACAACTGGAACTTAATATTAGCATCAGCAGCACTATTTGCATCAGGATGTAACTCCTTAGCCCTTTTACGGTAAGCTCTTTTTATTTGCTCGTTAGTAGCATTAGCACTTACCCCTAATATATCATAACATTGCTGAAGTAACATCAGTATTTTTTCTACAAAATTAAAAGTATTAACATTAATAGAACGTATTTTCTTATTATTATTTTAGAATTATTAATTTTGCACTAAATTTTTATAATGAGAATAGACATCATCACTATATTTCCCGAAATGTTTGAAAGCCCTTTTAATCATTCCATCATTAAAAGAGCTAAGGACAAAAATCTTGTTGAAATTCATCTGCATCAACTAAGAGATTACTCTGTAAATAA
Source organism: uncultured bacterium (assembly GCA_903911455.1). Lineage (GTDB taxonomy): Bacteria > Bacteroidota > Bacteroidia > Bacteroidales > JACABE01 > JBAXLO01. The sequence continues at coordinate 13,491 of CAIWDQ010000621.1, read as the reverse complement.
ACACAAACATGTTGACGATTACCCTTTTGGTGGTGGTGCAGGAATGGTGATGATGATTGAACCTATTTCTAAATGCATTGATTCGCTTAAAGCGGAAAGAGATTATGATGAGATTATTTATACAAGTCCGGATGGCGAAGTACTATCACAAAAAGTTGCGAATCGTTTAACTTTATACAATAATATTATATTACTATGCGGACATTATAAAGGCATTGACGAACGCATTCGCGAACATTACATAACTTCCGAAATATCAATTGGAGATTATGTTTTATCAGGAGGAGAGCTTGCAGCATGCGTCATCACCGATGCAGTTATCAGGCTGTTGCCCGGTGTTTTGAATGACGAAACATCAGCACTTTCCGATTCTTTTCAGGATAATCTCTTATCCCCACCTGTTTACACACGTCCATACGAGTTCAATGGACTCAAAGTTCCGGATATTCTCCTTTCGGGAAATGATAAACTCATCAATCAGTGGAAACATGAACAATCATTGCAACGCACCCAACAACGACGTCCTGATTTATTGAAATAGTAATTAAACTTTCTCTATTTATTTTTAATCTCACAAGCTTTACATTAAAAATACACAAGTTCATCTCGAGTTGTACTGAGTTCATCTCAGCTGAGAAAATCATTTCTCAGCCTGTTCAGGGTTCATCTCAGCATAACATATCTTCATTTTGACCTGTTCAAAGTTCATCTCAACTAATTTTACGTTCATTTTGGACTGTTAAGCATTCATCTCAATACTTTTTTATCCATTTTGACCTGTTAAGCATTCATCTCAGCTTGCAACAAGTCCATCTCAGTCTGCAAAAAGCTTATATTAGCTCATATATCAACCAATTAGCATTTTTTGCATTTTATTTTTAATTTTCAATATATATTAAATGAGATTACTTATGTCTTAAAATAAATATAGTATTCTTTTTTTTTGCAAATAAAATATTATATTAGAAAATGCCAATAACTATTTATCAAAACATGAGAATATTTGACCCATTTACGTCCATCTATTAATCACTTACATTCAGGCATTTAAATAAATTTAACTTAAAATTTAACAATTTTTTTAATATTCATGTTGAAACAGCCTAAATTATTAGTATCTTTAGAAAATTTTTCTTTTATAAAGAAATCAAATAACACTAATAATAATAACAAATAAAACAGCACATTATGAATAGTAATAAGAATTCATCTCCTTAGATTATTTTTTATTTAAGGATTTTTCTTACCACTTTACTTTGTAACATAAATTATCAATGTCTTATATTTTAATTTTTAAACGTAATTAAATTTTTACTTCTATGAAAAAAATTTTTACAATTTTACTAGTAACAATGTTACTTTTGCTTTCAGGTCAATCATTGAGAGCTCAATTGGCAAATTTACCCTGTACAGGTTATAATGCCGATGTCGTGGCAAATGGCGCAGGTGCAGCCGGAACATCAACAACAGCAGATGTTGACGGTGTTGCATGGGTTTTTGTTGACAACACTTTTGCTCCGGCAGGTACTGTTTGTAACACTACCAATTGCTGGCCGGCTAGTAATACTATAAGCAGTCTTATTACAACAGGACTTACTTATACTTTACAGTCACCTTCAGTAAATAACTCTTTAAGACTCTCAGGTTCTGCCAACGGAACTTTAGTTTTAACAACTCCTACAAAATGTAGTAATTTATATGTATTAGCTACTGGAGGTAGCGGCTCTTGTACAGTTACTGCTACAGTTTATTTCTCTGATGGAACTAATGAAGTAACTACTGGACTAAGTGTTGCCGACTGGTGTGCAGGGACTTCTCCTGCATCACCTCAGTTCTACAGAATTCAAACTACAAATTCAGCTTCATGTACTGGTGGTCTTTGCCAATATATGTATCAGGTAAGTATTCCTGTTAGTGCTACTGGTCAGACAAAAAACATTACCTCTGTTAATTTCGCAAATACAGGTGGTGTATTAAATGTATTTTCAATGGGAGGTTATACTTTAAACTCTCCTTATCTTTCTGCATTACCTGCCTCTTTATCATTTGGATATGTTGCTTTCGGAAATAGCTCAACTGCACAATCATTTGTACTTAATGGTGGTGTTTTAACAAGTAATGGTCTAATTACTGTTACTGCTCCTGCTGGTTTTAGTATTTGTCTTTCTTCTGGTGGAACTTATACTACTTCAATACCTATATCTTACACAGGAAACACTTTACCTGCAACTACTATATATGCAAAGTTTACCCCAACAGCCGCTAATACCGCTTATTCAGGAAATATCACAGCAGCCGGTGGTGGTGCTACTACTCTTAACATTCCTGTTTCAGGGACTTCTTCATTAGTGTATTGTGCATCAAATGCAACTTCAACTGCCGATGAAGAAATTTTAAATGTTTCTCTAGGTACATTAAATAATTCATCTACCTGTTCTACTACTGCCCCTGACCCAGGTTCAATCCTGAATGAATATAGTAATTATACTGTTTCAGTTGCTCCTCCAACACTATTAGCGACACAATCCTATACTTTAAGTGTTCAGATTGGTACTTGTGGAGGGACATATAGCAACATGACTGGCGTTTGGATAGACTTTAACCAAAATGGAACTTTTGATGCTGGTGAACAAGTTTATATATCTCCAACATATACAAGTGGTCCTCATACTGAAACAGCTACTATAACTATCCCTGCAAATGCTCTTGCTGGAAATACAAGAATGAGAGTAGTTACAGTTGAAACTACTGTAGCAACTGGTGTTATTGCTTGTGGCACTTATACATGGGGTGAAACTGAAGATTATACTGTTACTATTGCTATGCCAACTTCTCCTTATTTTTCAATCACTCCTTTAAGTAATAATTTTAATTACGTTATATTTGGTAGCTCTTCTGCTGCTGTAGCATACACTATTTCTGGTGCAAATTTAACTGGAGGATCTGGAATTATTACTGTTGCTGCTCCAACAGGGTTCCAGGTTTGTGCAACTTCAAATGGTTCTTACCAAAGTTCTATTCCTATCACTTATTCAGGGTCTACTTTATCTTTAACTACTTTTTATGTTAAATTTATCCCAACTGCTGCTAACACAAGTTACTCTGGGAATATAACCTTTAATGGTGGTGGTGCTACAGGTACTTCTTCAGTTCAAGGTACTTCTTCATTGATCTATTGTACTTCTGCTTCTGAATACAGTACTTACGACAATATTTCAAATGTTAATTTTGGTGGTATCAATAATTCAAGTGGTGGTTCTACTTATACTAACTATACAGTATCAGTTGCTCCGGCTCAGATAATTCAAGGTATTTCTACACCACTATCTATTACAATCGGTGGGACTTTATACTCTTCAGGTTCTACTAACTATTGCAGAGCATGGATTGATTATAATCAGGATGGAGTCTTTGATCCCGTTACTGAACAAGTATATAGTGGAACATATACAACTTCTGGAACTGTTTTAACTGGTAATGTTACAATTCCTTATACATCTTTGGGTGGTCCAACAAGAATGAGAATCATTTGTGATTATTATTACGCTCCTTCTCCATGTTGGTTATATGGAACAAGTTTATATTATTATGGTGGTGAAACAGAAGATTACACAATTAATGTTATTCCTGCTGTTCCATGCGTAGCTCCTACTGCTCAAGCAACAGCTTTAGTATTAACACCAAGCTTCACTACTGTTGCAGGTTCTTTCACAGCTTCATCTAGTGCTGACCACTACCTGATTGTCAGAAGCACTTCCAGTACTTTAGGTGCTTTACCAGTTAACGTTGTTAATTATACTGTAGGTCAGAATTTAGGAAGTGGATTCGTTGTAGGCTACCAGACAGGAACTACTTTTACTGATGTTAACCTTAATTTAGGTACACCTTATTATTATTGGGTATTTGCTGCGAACTCTCTGTGCTTAAATGGACCGGTTTATCAAACATCAAACCCTTTAACGGGCAATGCAACTACAAGTTCTTTAGCTAATGCTTTAAATGGTGTCTATACTATTAACTCTTCACTACCAACCGCTGGAACAAACTTTAATAGTTTTGCTTCTGCTAATCAAGCTTTAAATCTTCAAGGTGTAAATGGACCTGTTACTTTTAATGTTGCAGCAGGTACATATACTGATCATATGGATTTATTACCTGTTGTAGGAGCAACATCAACTAATAAAATCATTTTCCAAAGTGCTTCTAATAACAATTCAAGCGTTACCTTACAATATGCAGCTACTGGCCCTACTGACAATTACCTTGTAAGATTTAACGGCGCACAATATATTACTTTCAAAGCTATGACTGTTCAAGCTACGAATGCTACATATGCTAATACAATAACTTTTGCAAATGGTGCAAATAACATTTCTGTATTAAATAATGTAATCATAGGAACTCAATCAGCTTATACTGACTCTAATCAAATGTCAACCAGATTGTATTATGGTTCAAATTATTCTAATATTACAATTGATCATAACGTATATAATTATGGCGTCCCTAGTTTACATTTTTTTACTCCTTCTGGTTCAAATCCAAATATTGTTATTACATATAATACATTTACGAATGCAGCAACTAACAATAATAATTGTGTAAAAATAGCTCGTTGTGATGGCATTAATTTTGGTAATAATAATATAACAGTAGTTGCAGGTAGTGCTGCCAACTGTTTATGGTTTGATTATCTTGTAGGATTATGGAAGATTCACGATAATGTTATTAAGAATCTAGGAACTGGTATAGGTTTATCTGCATGGTATGCTAATAGTGGAGTTGGTGTTGGTCAGGAAGCTTTAATATATAATAATTATGTATATACTGTTGGCACAACATGGGGTACAGATTTATGTGGTATGACTTATATTAATTACTATTATAATACTTTTGTTAGTAGTTCTACTAGTGCTACTTTCCATTTTGGTAATTATTATGGTACATGGACAAATTGTATCTTTAAGAATAATGTAGTTTATAATACTGGTGCAGGTCCACTTCTTAGTATTGCTGCTGCAAGTGGTTCTGGTACTAATCCGGTAAATCTAACTCTTGATTATAACGATTATTACACTACAAATGCTAGTCCTTATAGTTATCTTAGTACAACTTATACAACTCTTGCAGCATTTCAAACTGCATCAAGTCAGGAAGCTCATTCTATCTGGGCTAATCCAAACTTTATTGCAACTGGAGACTTCCATATTACAAATACTGCTCTTATAGCAGGTACTCCTTTAGCAGCTGTAACTACTGACTTAGATGGACAGACAAGAGCTTCATTACCTACTATCGGTGCTGATGAAGTCCCACCTTGCGTTGCTCCTACAAACCAGGCTTCTGCTTTTGTTTTTTCTCCAAGTTATTTATATATTTTTGGTAATTTCTCAGTCTCTCCTGATGCTGATCATTATCTGATTATTCGCAGTACAAGTTCTTCTTTAACTGCAACACCTGTTAATGGAACTTATTATTCAGCAGGCACTCCTTTTGGCACTAATGGGTATGTTGTAGGATATCAAACAGGAAATTCATTTACTGATAATGGACTTAACCCTGCAACTCAATATTACTATTTTGTTTTTGCTGCTAACTCATTATGTAGCGGGGGTCCTTTATATTTAACTCTAAACCCATTATCTCAGTCGGTAAATACCTTAACACCTGCATCAATACATTCAATTGCAAATGGCCTTTGGTCTAATCCTTCAACTTGGTCAACAGGTACAGTTCCTGCATTTATGGATTCTGTATTTGTTGATAGTACATACAATGTACATTTAGATATTGCAAATGATTCATGTTATAACTTAGTTGTGTATAATGGTGGTTTATTAGATGCAACTGGTACTATTGGAGTTTTAAATATTGGAGGAACTATTCTAAATAATGGTGCAATTAACATGTATGTTGATTCTGCTGATTATAGTACTATTAATTTTGTTGGTATGGCTAACTCTTTATATACAGGAAATGGCACAAATAATATAAATCAATTTACTATTGGTAAAGTATTTTCTGGTGCCGTTACAGTTTCAAGTCCAACAGTTGAATTAAATCTTACAAATTTAACTATAAGGGGTGCTGTAATTGACACTTTAGGTTTTATAAATACCAGTAAATATAGTGGTATTTTTAAAATGTCAGGTACAAATTCTTTCTCTAGCAGATTATTCTCAACTGCCGCATACACTATTCCAACAACAGGAGGTATCTGGATGAACAATCCAAACTTTAATGTTGCAGGGATGAATGGCAGCCCAACTATGAATGGTTTGCTTCGTGTTACTCAAGGAACTTATAATGTTGGTACTGCAATTGATAACACAATGACTGTTGGTGGCGGATCTATATTAATGATGGAAGGTGGTTCACTTTCTTCTACAGGTAAACTTTATAATTCAACTGCTGCAACCTTTAATATGAGTGCCGGGACTATTAAAGTTAGTACTATAGGAAATACAAGTGGAAGTGGCGCATTTGAATATATGGGTGGTAATACATCTACAAGTCCTATCTTATTCTCAATGTCAGGTGGTACTATTATTGTTCAGAATGCTAACTCAGGAACTGGAAATAAGATTGATGTCAGATTCCCAATTCCTACTGCTTCTAATTATAATATTACAGGTGGTACAGTACAATTAGGAAACAACTTAACTCAGGCATCTCAACAATTCTTCTGTTTAGATGGTAAATTCTGGAATGTACTTATTGATACTACAACTGCTCAACATGGAACTAAAAATTATGCAGCACTTACTATTTTAAACAGTTTTACTAACCCGGGTACTGGTGCTACTTATTTAGGTTACGGTGCTTCAGGTTATGCTTTAACTGTCACTAAGACTTTCTCTACAAAAGGTCAAGTAATTGGTAATTTATCTACAGGATGTGCAGTTGTATTCAATGGCACTACTGCTCAAACTTTCACTGCTGCTAATACTTCAATACTTGGCACTATAACAATGAACAATGCTTCTGGTGTAACAATAACTCCTGCTATTGCAAATTATGGTTTAATTCTAAATGCAGGTATTTTAAATTGCCCTACCGGAACACTTAGATTTGGTGATAGTACTGCTAATACATTTACATTAACTAAAGGATTTGGCAACTTAACAACTTCTACTGCACCTACATTCAATTTTAATAATATGACAACTAATTATAATATGAATGATACAGTTGCATTAGTAGGAACTCCTATCAATAATTTATTCCCTGCAATTTCTGTTGGAACTGTAAGTGCATTAACTTTAAATAATGCAAAAGGACTAACATTAACAAAGAGTTTAAATGTTGGTACTTTAGCTTTAACTTCTGGAAAAATAAATACATCAACATTTGTATTAACAGTTAAAAACACAGCTACTACTGCTATTACAGGTTATTCTGCAACTAATTTTATATATGGTACTTTATCAAGAGCTTTACCAGCTAGTACAGTAAATACAGGCAATTGGGTATATCCAATCGGAACAGTATCTGCTGCTGCTGATACTATATTATATAACCCATTCACAATTATTAATCCATCTACAGGTACTAATCCTTATGTTAAAGTTTCAGTTATAAAAGGAAATTTTTCTTCAGCTACTCCAGGATTATACTTGCAATCTGTTAATAATGATAGAAGATGGAATGTAGTACTTGATTCAGGTATCTTCAATTATGGTAGAGTTATGGTGTATGACACAAGTATTAATTCAACTATGTTATTAGGTAGATGTGCCACAGCTAACGGTTCTTTTGTTGGATTACTCAGTACTTTAGGTACATTTACTTATACAACAATAGATTCATTAACTGCAATAGCTCCTTACTGGTATGCAATTGGAGTTAAGAAACCTATGTCTTATGTATCAAGTACAACTACTCAAACTAATACTGCTAGTGTAACACAAGGAACTTATAACCAACAAATATTAGGTGTACAAATAGTAACATTAGGAAGTGCAAATCCTATTGTATTATCTCAAATCAACTTTAATACAAATGGAACAACAATAACTGCTAGTGACATTAGCAACATAAAATTATTCTCAACCGGGACAAGTGCGACTTTTGCTACTACTACTGTTATCGACTCAACTGTTAATTTCTCGAATGGAACTTTTACTCTAAATCCTTCTACTATTATTCCATTTTATTTGGTTGAAGGCACTAACAATTTCTGGTTAACTTATGACATTAATCCTAATGCTACTAACAATGATGTTGTAGATGCCCAATGCGTTTCTATTACAGTTGACGGTATCCCAAGAACTCCAACTATTGGTAATCCTTTTGGCAATAGAACTATTTTCTCTGGGACTGGTTATCCAAACATGAAGTTCTTATCAACTACTGCTTTTCAACCTGTTTTAACAGCTGTTGTAGCTGGTAATACAAATCAACAGGTTTTAACTTTAAAAGTTGTTTCTCAATATCCAACTCTTCCATTAAGTGTAAATTCATTTATTTTAGGTACTACAGGTTCTACTAATGCTTTGACTGATATTGATTCTGCAAAGATTTATTATACTGGTACCACAAATACTTTTGCAACAACTACTTTATATGGAACTGCTATTGCAGGACCCAATGGAACCTTTACAATTAATGGATCACAAGTTTTAACAGGCACAACAGGTGGTAGTGTAGATACTAATTATTTCTTTTTAGTTTATAATATTAAATCCTCTGCTGTTTCATTTGATTCAATTGATGCTATATATAATCAGATAAATGTTTCAGGTACAACATATAATCCAGTTCTTTCTGCTCCTGCCGGTAACAGACTTGTAAGATCTAGTTTAAATGGTATTTATACAATTGATAATTCACTTCCACCTATTCCTATTAGTACTAATAACTATACAAGTTTTGTTTCTGCTGTAAGCGATTTAAATACTTTAGGTATCTCTGGTCCTGTTACATTTAATGTAAAAGCCGGTGAAATATTCCCAATGGCTTGCTCAACTACTAATCCTTTTGGTATTAAAATTACTGCAACAGGTACTGCTGCTAATCCTATAGTTTTCCAAAGAAATGGGACTGGTAATAATCCTTTATTAACCATTATTGGTTCTACTGCTACTACTGATGCAGCTATTTGGATTAATGGTGGAGATTATATCACTTTTGATGGTATAGACATAAAAGATACTGCCATTACCACTACTGCTTATGTTGAATATGGTGTATATTTAAATGGTGCAGCTACTAATGGATGTCAATACAATACTTTTAAAAATAGTACTATCACTTTAACAAATACAACTTCAAATACAGCTATCAGAGGTATATATTTAGTATCAACTGCTACATCTGCTGCCGGTAGAAATATTTATAATAAGTTTTATAACAATACAATTAATAAGGCTTTTTATGGTGCTCAATTAACTGGTATTGCAGGATTTTATGATGTTAAAAATGAAATTGGTACTATAAATAGTGGAAGAAGTGTCATCAAGAATATTGGTACAGGTGGTGCTTATGCATCTCATGGTGTCAATTTCTCTTATCAAGACAGCTTACAGGTGTTTAATACTCTTATTGATAGTGTTAAATCAACAAGTGGCTTAATTGGTATTCAAATTGCTGCAGCTTCTTCTAATTTCAATTGGTATGGTGATACTATTAGTAATATAATTGGTACCGAAAATTATGGATTAAATTTTGCAGGTGCAAGTGCTGGAACTAATTTTATGCATCATTGCGTTGTAAAGAATTTTATCGCTACTGGTGGTAATGTTAATGTATTTAGAGATGAAGGAAGTTCTTTAGGAACTATGTACATTTATAATAATGAATTTACAAATATAACTAATAGTGGTACTGCAAATGGTATTGAAGGATTATATTTAAATAGTGCTTCTACTTTCTATATTTATAATAATAGATTTTATAATTTTAACGAATCTTATTCCGGTGGTGCTTGTTGGGCTAACACAATAAATCTTATGAATGCCTCAAATGTTTCATATATTTATAATAATTATATTTCTGACATAAGTTGTGCTGGTGGAACTAGTTCTCCTACAACAGTTGGTATAAGAATTCAAAATACAACAACTGCTAAAGTGTATAATAATACCGTATTTTTAAGTTATACTGGTGCTAATGCTAGTAATATTTCAGTTTGTTTATTTGCTGCTGCTACTCCTACTTCATTAGATATGAGGAATAATATCTTCATAAATAAATGCAATATGACTACCGGTACCCGTGCTGTTCCTTTTTGGTGGCCAAGTACAACTTATACAAATATTGCAGCTACATCTAATAATAATTTGTATTATACTGTTCCTAGTCCTACTACTAAAAATCCTTTATTCTATGATGGTACAAATTCACCTCTTACTATTGCTGCTTATCAAACTCTAATGGGATCAAAAGATCAGTTATCATTCTCTGATACTATTCCTTTTGTTAACGATGGTATTAAACCTTATGATTTGCATGTTAAAACTACAACTGCAAATAATCGTGCTGAAAGTCATGGACAGAGAATAACTACACCAATTGCTGTTAAAACTGATTTTGATGATGATATTCGTTTTGGTGAAACAGGTTATCAAGGAACAGGTGCACAACCTGATTTAGGTGCTGACGAATTCAATGGTACTACTATTGACGATATTCCTCCTTCAATTGTTTTTACTGCTTTACCTAACTCTACTTCTGTAACAGGAGTATTTTTGAACAATGTTAATATTACTGCTCCTTTGAATCATGTAAATACTTCTAATTTCAAACCTAGAGTATATTTCAAGAAATCAACTGCTGCAAACGATAGTTTACATTGGCATTGGGTAGAACCATTAGCAAGTAGTAATGCTCCTAATTTTAATTTCTATTTAGATTATAGCATTTTACAAAATACTGACACGATTTTCACAGGTAATACAGTTCAATACTTTATTATTGCTCAGGATTCAAATTCAACAGTTAATGTTGGTAAAACTGCAGGATTATCTGGTATTGTAACTAGCGTTAAATTACTAAGTACTAATTTAACTGTTACTTCTCCTTCTTCTTTCAATGTTTCAAAAGCAATTAATGGAATTTATTATGTAGGAACAAGAGTTGGCGATAATTATACATCTTTAAGTTCTGCTTCGGGTTTCTTTAGTGATGTAAATAGTAATATTGTGACAGGTAATGTAACTGTAAAAGTTACTACAAATACAGCCGAAACCGGAGCTAACCAATTAAATGTTTTAACTACCGAAGGTGTTGGAGGTTATTCTATTAATATAGTTCCAATTGATACTGCAACTGTTCAGAAAGTTATGACGGGTGGTTATGCTGGTGGTTTAATTAGAGTAGCTGCTTCAAATGTAATTTTTGATGGTGCTAGAAATGGGGTTGGTAATTATCTACAGTTGTTCAATACTACAGGAGGTGCTACTTATTACACAATACAAATGATTAGTGGAGCTAACAATTGTACATTTAAGAATATTTACATAAAGGGTCCAGATTATCAAGTTGTATCCACTGTATATCATAGTGGTGGTAATATTAGTAATCTTTCATTTATTAATGATAGTATTACTAACTGTTTAATTGCATTAAGTATTAATGGTGCTTCTGGGTCTACTGTAAACAATCTAGTTATTAAAGGTACTACCTTCGGAACTGATCTTGGAGGTCAGAAGGTACATACAAATGCTATGAATCTATCTTATATTAATGGATTAACTGTTGATAGTTGTACATTCAATATTTGGACTTTAAATACAAATACTGCTACACCTAGAGCTATTTACTTAAATGCTCAGGTTACTAATGCAAATATTACCAGAAATAACTTCATTAGAGTACAAGGTCAATATGCCTCAGGTAGCTATGGAGCAGCCGCAATTGAACTAAATACTGGAAATGCTGCTAGTAATATTACAATTGCAAATAATCAGATTAAAAATGTTGTAAGTGCTGGTACTACTGCTTGGACAACCTATGCAGTTGCAGGTATCAAATTATTAGGAACAACAGGTGGTGTTAAAATTTATAATAATAGCGTTAATATGTATGGTAGTGCCAACCAGTTCTATACTGCTGGTAATACTCAACAATATAATGCTGGTATATATGTTGCATCTACTGTTACTGGTTTAGATATCAGAAATAATATTATTAAAAATATTATTACAAGTACTGCAGCCACTACTTCAAGATCATTTGCAATTTACTCTGATGCTCCTGCATCTGCATTTACAAATATTGATTATAATCTTTATTATACAACAGGTACTCAGGGTATGTTAGCATATATTGTTGGCAATGATACTACTTTAAATCAATTGAGAACTGCTACTACAAGAGATGTTCATTCTCTGTTTGCTGATCCAATTTACACTAGTAATACGAATCTAACACCTAATAATTGTCCTACTTCACCAGCTATTGGCAGTGGCACATCAATAGCTGCTGTTACAACTGATATTGTTAATACTTCAAGAAGTCTTCAGAATTCTACTATTGGAGCCTATGAAATGTCGTATGCTAAAAAGATGATTGTATCTGCAATACTTCAGGAATATTATACTGGCTTAGGTTTACCTATTATGACTCCAACATATGATATGGATCCTAACTCTGGTGATATGTATATTAAATTTACTTCACCTGTAGTTGATACAGTTCAACTTTTAATTGTTAATCCTGCAACTATGGATCCTTACAATATTGAAGCTACAGCTGAATACACTTACAATGGTATGCTTTTAAATACTGATGGAACAATTACTCCTCAGATTTCTTTACCAATTAGTATGACAGGATTCCGTTATATAGTCATTAACCACAGAAATAGTATTCAGACTTGGAGTGACTCAGTAAACTTCTCTTGTTTAGCTATTAACTACAACTTCTTTGCACACCCAGTTTCTACATTATTCCCTGGTAATATGTTGCCAGTTTATAACGGGGTTAATTATGTTGGCTCTTTGATATGGGGTGGAGATGTTGGAGATTTATATACACCTAACAGAGATGGCGTTGTTAACATTTTTGACTTATCTGCAGTATTTGATGCTATCAATGATCCTTCAGGAGTATTTAGTGCCGGATATAGTCCACAAGATGTAAATGGTGATGGTGTTGTAAATATTTATGATTTATCGATGATATTTGACAATATTAATGCCGGAGCATCTAGTGTAAATCCTGGAACTCTAAAGAAGAAGAAATAAAGTTCTTATTCTTACATAACAAAAAAGGCTGCCTCAAAAGGGCAGCCTTTTTTTATTTCTTTGAATTCCAAAATATGAATATATTAAACTTACTTTCCTACTCTTCCATTCAATTAATTATTATAAAAAATACAAGTCGAATTACTAGGCTTCAAATAAATTTATCAAAACATCATCATATACCTTAATAAATATAGTGACATAAATAAGTCACTGGATTATCTGTTATTAATTATTTTTATACATTTAACATATTTTTAACTTTTATTTGAATTTAATTACTGTTTTATATTAAATTATTTTT
>CAIWDQ010000620.1 GCA_903911455.1 uncultured bacterium | reverse complement strand
TGTTCCACCCAAAATATCCGTCCATCATTTGAAAAACATTTTTAAAACCACTTTTCAACATAAAATCTACGGTGGCATTACTTCGGGCATTAGTATGGCAATGTACAATATATTTAGCTTCTTTATCCAGATTGTTAAATTCATTAACAGCACTCTGCTGACTGATGTCAATGTTTAAAGCTCCTTTAATATGTCCTGCATTAAATTCATTCTTTGTGCGGACATCTAAAACAATTAAGTCTGTATTTTTATGGAGCATTGATAATACTTCAGCCGAATGTGTCTCTTTTTTTCTGTTAGTCTCTGTTGTCATATTTAAAATATTAAGTCTTTTTGTGTTTATTAATTATTTTACTTTATTGATTTCTTTTATAAGAAAGTCTTTTTGTTTTACACCAACAAAACGATTTATTTCTTTACCATCTTTTAACAGAATTAATGTAGGAATGCTTCTAACTTTAAACTTATTAGCAAGCGACTGGAACTTTTCTATATCAACTTTGCCTACTTTATAATTTCCATTTAAATCATTAGCTACATCATTCAATATAGGAGCCATCATTTTACAAGGAGCACACCAGCCTGCCCAAAAATCAACAAGTACAATGTTTCCTTTTGTATATTGGTTAAAATTATTTTCGGTAATATTTATTATATTTTCATGATCCGATACCATTGGTATGTTTTTCATTTTCGCTTTAGCTACATAGTAAAGGATTATTATTAATCCAAATATAATAACAAAAACAATCAATGTTGTTTGCATAAAAATTAGTGTTTTTAATTCGTCTGCAAAAGTAAATAAAAGTTTTGAATAAATCGCAATAGTATCACTAATATTTTATTTTATGTCAAAAATAATTATTTAAAAACATAATATAGTGCATTTAAAACAACTAATAATCAACAGAAATCTAATTAGAACTCTTGTTATACAAAAGAGGATTTATTTTATACATTTAAAATACTATTTTGAATGTAGAAATACTTCATATGCTATTAAAAGGAGTTCGGAAGTTCGAAGAATAGCTGGCGAAGGTCAAATAATAGCCAACAAGAGTATTTAAATAGCCTAAAAGGATCAAAGAATAGCCGGCGAGGGTAATTAAATAGCCCAAAAGGATCAAAGAATAGCCAGCGAGGGTATTTAAATAGCCAAAAAGGATCAAAGAATAGCAAGAGAGGGTATTTAAATAGCAAAAAAGGGTCGAAGAATAGCTAACGAGGGTATTTAAATAGCCAAAAAGGATCAAGGAATAGGTAAGTTTGCTATTAATTGGTCTTCAGAAGCCAAAAGAATAGCTAGCGAAGGTATTTTAATAGCAGAAAAGGCTATTTAAATAGGTAAATTTGCTATTCGTGGATGCTCAGAGGGTATTTTACTATGTTTAGTTATATAAAAATTAAAAAAAAAAGACTAACAAGTAAATAAACCTGTTAGTCTTTTTGCTAATAGCCTAAAGGACTAAATTCCTAATAGCCTATTTAGTTCCCCTTAATATAATTTACAAGCCCTTTAGCTTTAAAAACATTCATAAGTTTAGTTGGCAATGGTGCAAAAGCAAAAACTTTATCACCTACATTAACATTGCCCTTTTCAAAATCAATACTCAAATGATCGCCAGCTTTAAAAGCATCAACTACTTCTGGCAAAACAATAATAGGTAAGCCCTGATTAACTGATGAACGATAGAAAATCCTATTTACAGATTTGCATATAACAGCCTTTACTCCTGCATAAGCCAGACCTACAGCCGGATGTTCACGAGAACTGCCACAACCAAAATTGGCACCAGCCACAATTATATCATCGGCTTTAACTCTTTCTGAAAAAGTATCATCGAAACCTTTAAAAAGATAAGGCATAATTTTATCACCTTCCGAACTAGCTATTTGATAAGTTAAGTTTCCAGCAAACATTTGGTCGGTATTCAAATTATCAACATCAGCATAATTCCAGGTTCCTTTATTATAGCGATCCTCATTTGCGTTTATATCAACAGTCCTGCTTTGTTCTATTTTATAAGGAAATTTATCAATACCTACAATTCCTCGTGGATCTGTAATTTTACCATTAAGTGCCGAATAAGCAACTGTGGCTGGAGAAGCTAAATAAATACTCGCTTTAGGATTTCCCATACGTCCTTTAAAATTACGGTTGGCAGTAGAAATAACAGTTACATCATCAGCAGGTATCCCCTGACCTGTCCCTAAACAAGGGCCACAGGATGTACCAAGTACAATAGCCCCAGCTTCCATAAATATTTTAATCAAACCTTCTTCCATCGCCTGCATATAAATAGCTTTAGAAGCAGGGATAACTTGCATTTGAAAATCTTTAGGCAATTTATTCCCTTTAAGAATCGCAGCAGCTTCTCGCAAATCTTCTATTCTTCCATTTGTACAAGTTCCAACAAGAGCTTGCTGAATTTTAGTGCCCTGGACTTCAGAAACAGCTTTGACATTATCAACATGATGAGGTGCAGCAACCACAGGGAAAATATCATTTAGATTAATAATAATTTCTTTTGTATAAATAGCATCTGCATCTGCCCATTCGCTATCTAGTTTTTCACCTAAATGAGCTTCCAAAACTTCATCAGCAGGAAAGACTGCATTCTTTGCACCCATTTCTGAAGCAAGATTGCATAATGTCATACGATCAGCAATTGAGAGTGTTTTAACACCTTCACCATGATACTCAATTGACATATAATCTGCACCACTTGAACCTATCATACCAATAATCCATAAAGAAAGATCTTTAGCATAAACTCCTTTAGGTAATCTCCCGGTTAAAGTAATTTTTATTGATTCAGGAACTCTAAACCAGGTTTCTCCTTGTTCCCAAAGTCCTGCAGATTCAGTACGATCAATTCCGGCAGCAAAAGAATTAAAAGCACCTGCTGTACAACTATGACTGTCACTACCAACAATAATCATCTTTGGTTTAGCATATTCAGCCACTATTTGATGGCAAATACCATTGCCAACATCGTGAAATTTCTTAATGCCTTGTTCTGTAACAAAGTTTCTAATGCGTTGATAATCGTTTGATAATTTTGCATCAGTAGGAGGTGCATTATGATCTAGAACAATCAATAACTGATCTGGATCAAAAACTTTAGTGCCACCCATTTTAATAAATGTTTTCTCAATGCTAGATGTATTGTCATGAGTTAATACTAAATCAGGTTTTTTAAAGATAATACTTCCTTTTTCTGAATTAAAAATCTTTTCTGCAAATGTTTTTCCACTCATATATGTTTAAATTTAATGTTTTAGATAATTTTTCTTAATGATTTATTTAGACTGCAAAGATGA
>CAIWDQ010000619.1 GCA_903911455.1 uncultured bacterium | reverse complement strand
CTCATATCTGGTTTTTCAGATCATTACCTAATAAAATTGGATCTTTACTTGGATTGCAATCTAAAAAATTAGATACAATTATATATTATGAAAAATATGTAGTAATTAATCCGGGAATAAAGAAAGATGATGGAATAAATGTTCTTGATTTTTTATCTGAAGAAGAATATTTTAATATTATTGATTCTTTACCTATTGAAAATTTAGCACTTGACGATTCTGATCCTGACAAATTTATTGCTAAAATGGGTGCTGAAGCTCTTCAAGGATTATTATCAAGACTAGATTTAGATCAGATGTCATTTGATTTACGTCATAAAGCAAGTAATGAAACTTCTCAACAAAGAAAGTTAGATTTACTTAAACGTTTAAAAGTATTTGAAGCATTTAGAGATGGACAAGGAAGAATTGAAAATAGACCAGAATGGATGATCTTAAAAGTTGTACCTGTTATTCCTCCTGAATTAAGACCACTAGTTCCTCTTGATGGAGGAAGATTTGCTACTTCTGATTTAAATGATCTTTATAGAAGAGTTATTATTAGAAATAATAGATTAAAAAGGCTAATAGAAATAAAGGCTCCTGATGTTATTATGCGTAATGAAAAACGTATGCTTCAAGAGGCTGTAGATTCTTTACTAGACAATTCTAGAAAAGCAAGTTCTGTTAAAACAGAATCTAACAGAGCTTTAAAATCATTAAGTGATAGTTTAAAAGGTAAACAAGGTCGTTTTCGTCAAAACTTATTAGGGAAGCGTGTTGATTATTCTGGTCGTTCTGTTATTGTTGTAGGTCCAGAACTTAAATTAAATGAATGTGGTTTACCTAAAGATATGGCTTCTGAACTTTTCAAACCTTTTATCATTCGTAAGATGCTTGAAAGAGGAATTGTTAAAACAGTTAAGTCTGCTAAGAAAATTGTTGACAGAAAAGATCCTGTTGTTTGGGATATTTTAGAAAACATTTTAAAAGGACACCCAGTTCTTCTAAATAGAGCTCCTACTCTTCACAGATTAGGGATACAAGCTTTCCAACCAAAATTAGTTGAGGGTAAAGCAATCAGATTACATCCTTTAGTTTGTACTGCTTTTAATGCTGACTTTGATGGTGACCAAATGGCAGTTCACGTTCCACTAGGCAATGCAGCTGTGCTTGAAGCTCAAATCTTGATGCTAGCATCTCATAATATTCTAAACCCAGCAAATGGGGCTCCTATTACTGTACCTTCACAGGACATGGTTTTAGGTCTTTATTATATGACTAAAGGGAGAAGAAGTGAAGAAGGTAACCCAGTAAACGGTGAAGATTCTATTTTTTATTCAGTTGAAGAAGTAATTATTGCTTATAATGAAAAGAAAATTGACCTTCATGCATGGATTAAAGTGTTATGGAACATTGAAGAAAATGGAATTACTTCAAAGAAGCTTATTGAAACAACTGTAGGTCGAGCATTATTTAACCAAGTTGTTCCTAAAGAATATAGTTATATTAATGAGCTATTGACAAAAAAGTCATTAAGAGATATTATCAGTAATGTATTGAAAAAAACAGGTACTGCTAAAACAGCTAAATTCTTAGATGATATTAAAGATTTAGGATTTATGATGGCTTTTAGAGGAGGTTTATCATTTAATCTAGGAGATGTTATTGTTCCTGAAATTAAAGAGAAATTAGTTGCTCAAGCTAATGCAGAAGTTGAAGAAGTAATGGCTAATTATAGTATGGGGTTCATTACAAATAATGAAAGATATAACCAGATAATTGATATTTGGACACATACCAACTCTCATCTTACTTCTACTGTAATGCAACAGCTTGCAAAAGATAAACAAGGGTTTAATCCTGTTTATATGATGCTTGATTCTGGTGCCCGTGGTTCTAAAGAACAGATACGCCAGTTATCTGGAATGAGAGGTTTGATGGCTAAACCAACAAAGTCAGGTTCAGTAGGTGGAGAAATTATTGAAAACCCAATTCTTTCTAACTTTAAAGAAGGTTTATCAGTACTTGAATATTTTATCTCAACTCACGGTGCTCGTAAAGGGTTAGCAGATACTGCTTTAAAAACTGCTGATGCTGGTTATTTAACTCGTAGGTTAGTAGATGTTGCACAAGATGTAATTATATCTGAAGAAGATTGTGGAACTTTACGTGGTTTAACTACTACTGCTTTAAAGAAAAATGAAGAGACTGTTGAAAGTTTATATGATAGAATCTTAGGTAGAGTTTCTTTACACGATATTTATCATCCTCATACCGGAGTTTTATTAGCTACAGCTGGTAATGAATTAATCGAAGATATCTGTAAATTAATTGAAGAATCACCTATAGAAGAAGTTGAAATTCGTTCTGTATTGACATGCGAATCTAAACAAGGTGTATGTGCTAAATGTTATGGAAGAAACCTTGCAACTGGTAGAATGATTCAGAAAGGAGAAGCAGTTGGTGTAATTGCAGCACAATCTATTGGTGAGCCTGGCACACAGCTAACTTTACGTACTTTCCACGTTGGGGGTACTGCATCTAACATTGCTATCTCTTCCAGAATTGAAGCTAAATACACTGGAGAAATAGAAATTGATGAATTAAGGTCTATTGAATATAAAAATGCAGAAGGAAATACTTATGATGTAGTTATCGGTAGATCTGCAGAAATGAGAATTATTGATAAGAATACTCATATTATTCTAACTTCTAGTTTTATTCCTTATGGTGCTAATTTATATATTAAAGATGGTGCTGAAGTTAATAAAGGTGATATAATTTCAGATTGGGATCCTTATAATGCAGTTATTTTATCTGAAGTTTCAGGTAAAATATCTTTTGATAATATAATTGAAGGGGTTACATATAGAGTTGAATCTGATGATCAAACAGGTTATCAGGACAAAGTTATTATTGAATCTCGTCAAAAATCTAAAAATCCATCTATTAATATAGTTTCTTCTTCAGGTGAAGTATTAAGGATTTATGATATCCCTGTAGGAGCTCATATTATAGTTGAAGATGGTAAGAAAATCGTTGCTGGTGAAACTCTAGTAAAAATTCCTAGAAACTTTGGTAAAGCTGGTGATATTACTGGAGGTTTACCTAGAGTAACTGAGTTATTTGAAGCAAGAAATCCTTCTGACCCTGCAGTTGTTTCTGAAATTGACGGTGTTGTTTCTTTTGGTAAGAAATTAAAACGTGGAAACAGAGAAATCATTATTACTTCTAAGACAGGTGAGGAAAAGAGTTATCTTATCCCAACTTCCAAACAGATACTTGCTCAGGAAAATGATTATGTAAAAGCTGGGACTCCTCTTTCTGAAGGTGCTATGACTCCTTCGGATATCTTAGCAATTAAAGGTCCTATGAAAGTTCAGGAATATATTGTTAATGAAATCCAAGAAGTTTACCGTTTACAAGGTGTTAAGATTAATGATAAACATTTTGAAACTATCGTTCGTCAGATGATGCGTAAAGTTGAAGTTGATGACCAAGGTGACACTAAGTTTCTAGAAGGTGAATTGGTTAATAAAATTGATTTCCAGGAAGAAAATGATATGATTTTTGGAAAGAAAGTAATTGTTAATTCAGGTGACTCTGAAATCTATAAAGCAGGACAGATTGTTAGTGCCAGAAAATTAAGAGATGAAAACTCTATCTTAAAACGTAAAGACAAAAAACTAATTGAAGCAAGAGATGCTCAACCTGCTACTGCTCGTCAGGTATTACAAGGTATTACCAAAGCTTCGTTACAGGTTAGAAGTTTCTTATCTGCTGCTTCATTCCAGGAAACAACTAAAGTATTAAATGAAGCTGCTGTGAATGCTAAGACTGATGAATTATTAGGTTTGAAAGAAAATGTATTGGTTGGACATTTAATTCCGGCTGGAACAGGTTTAAGAGAATACGAAAGTTTATTAGTAGGAGATCAGGAAGAAATGGATCTTTTAATTTCTAAAAGAAAATAACAAATGAATCAACAAGAACAAGAGAATCAATTAAACATTGAACTTAGTCCTGAAGTGGCTGAGGGTATATATTCTAATTTAGCTATTATTACTCATTCACAATCCGAATTTATCGTTGATTTTATCAAGATGATGCCGGGTGTACCTAAGGCTAATGTTAAATCAAGAATAATTTTGACTCCTCAACATGCTAAGAGACTACTAAGAGCTTTGCAAGAGAATATTGCTAAGTTCGAATCAGTTCATGGTAAAATAAAAGAACCTGATCAAATGGATAGTATTCCGTTTAATCTGGGTGGACCTAAAGCTCAGGCTTAAGTTCCTAAGAAAAAAGAGGCTGTATCATTTGATACAGCCTCTTTTTTTGTTAATTTTATTACTTAAAATCTTATTAAACAGTTGGAGCAGGTGGAACAGGTGTTGGAGGTGGTGTTGAACCTCCCGGATACAATAAATATAAGTTCCACATAGCAGGATTATTTTCATATATCTTTTTTGCACACTCACTAAGTTTCACCATCATAGCCCAAACTATATTTAGATTAGTTATACGCTCAAAAGTAGTTAGATTTCTGGCTCCTTTTAGTTTATCTTGCTTTCTTACGGCCAAATTTATTGAATCTGCAACTGTTTTTAATGCTGTTATTTTTGGTAATGTAAATCCTTGAGCTATTAATAATGCTTGATTATCTATATCAAATGCAAAATCATAAGCTTGTAATAATAAAATAGGTAATTTTACATGTGACGACCTTGCTGCTTCGTATTTTGGCTGTCCATATAATCTAAGTTTGTTATTATTTCCATCCCATGTTAGTTTTATAAAAAGTTCTCCACCCTGAAATCCTTTTCTTCCCACACCCATAAGTGCTTCAATTATTGCTGTTTGTTCAGCTTGCTTTCCTACACAAATATCATCTGAGTCAGTAGCCCAACAAAGATCTATTGCATCCTCCATTACAGTTTCAAACGGAGTTTTAAAGACATTATAATCATTTGTAAAGTCTGTCTTATTTTCTAAAAACTGATCTAAAAAACGTCGACCTTGAGCCAACATATCGCCACTAAACATTACAAAATCCAATTTTGGTTCTTCTTTCATTTTTTCTTATTTTAATTTGTTTTTTGAACTAATTTAATTCGTTACAAAGTTAACTTATATATGTATTGCTTCTACATTTTGATATTAATATATATTTTAATTAAATAAGCTGCGATATATTATTATTATTACTATATCTAATGAACGTCTTACGCCATTTAGTGGAAGTTTTACGTGCACGTAAAACTTCCACTAAATGGCGTAAATATATTTCTAAATGGCGTAAATCTTCCACAAAATAGTGAAAAACTATTTTTAAATACCGAAAATATATTACTAAGTACTGAAAAACTATTTCTAAGTAGCGAAAAATGTAAACTAAATACCGAAACGTTTCAACTAAATGGTGTAGCGTTTCATCTATATAGTGTATTTAATTATTATAAGT
>CAIWDQ010000618.1 GCA_903911455.1 uncultured bacterium | reverse complement strand
GCTATAGGTTTTAATGTAGTTCATCTAAAAGATTTTGGTCCATCATTAATAAATCTAAATGATATTACAATGTCGAATGTACCATTTATTGATAGTCTTCATAATAGTTCGATTGTAGCCGAACAAACTAACTCTAATGTATATGTAACTTTAGATATAGATTCTAACTATTTCCAACCTGCAAATGCTATATTACGTACTGGTATATTATTGCGCAATTGTAACGGTTATGCCTTCGATAATATTCATTGTAATGTTCTTAACAATACTATGAATTTTCATTATTTAAATCTAAATACTGAGTTATATTATGGGATTAAAGCATATAATTGTAATTATGCAAATATTTCAGGCAATTCATTTAATGGAGGAAATTCTCTTCCTGATTCAAATTATCATAAAAAAACGTATGGATTATTTTTAAGTATTACAGAAAATGCTAAAATAAATGCAAATTCAATGTATAGATTCGGTGATGGTATTTATATTGAAGGCTCTTCATTAGGTTCGCAATATTTTTGTAATGATTTTTATTATAATTGGTATGGCTTTTACTTTAAATCTGCTATATTAAGCAATCAGTTGATTAGTCCATCAATATTTGGTAATGATACTACTCAAAGTAATTATTGGCATGATAGTATACTATCGCCAGTTTATGCAAAAAGACGATTATGGGGTAATATTTCCAATACAGGTATTCAATGGTATCATTATAGTGATACTAATGATTATACAAATATTTATTGTCCCTATTTAATATATACACATCCGTTAGCAGGAACAATAATAAAACCACACGGTAAATGTCCTCAGAATATAGCTTGTATTCAACATAAAGAGCAAGAATTTTCTATAGATGATACAACTATATATTATGCAGATTCAATTGCTGAACCTAATATAATTACACCTAACGAATCAACAAGAGAACAAACAATTGGTGATATAGTAAAAGGCAAAGCATATTATCTGGATTTGCAGGAAGAGAATGAATATTATGCGAAAGAGTTTGCATATAAATTTCTGGATGATTCGCCGGATTATCTACGATTAGGCACTGATGAAGATGCTATTTATCAAAATTTTTATGATTCAGTAAAAGTAAGTAATATAGGTAAGTTTTATCAAATTGGCAAATATATAAATACAGAAGATTATGCTGCTGCAAGTGATTTAAACAATTCAATTACTGATCAAAATACTATTGAATACAATAGAAAGGTTGTAAATAGTGTTTATTTAAACCAAATAATTAATAACGAATTTATTGGTGAAAATGATTCATTAGCCTTACTAGATATAGCTTATCAATCACCAATAATAGGAGGTGATGCTGTAATTTCTGCCAGAGTAATATTAGGAATTGATCCTGACGTAGAAAATGAACGCAGAACTAAATCAGAATATGTAAAACCAATCCATAAACTTTCTTCTACTGCTAATACTATCAGAGTATTTCCAAATCCTGCTAAAGATAAATTATTCATAGTTTTGGATGATAACATAGTAGGCACTGCAACTATTGAAATATTTGATCTTACAGGTAAAATAATCTATCAAACCACTATTAATACCAATATTAAACTGCAAAGTATTAATATCAGCAATGTAAATAAAGGTATTTATAGCATTAGAATATCAACAAATAATAAAATTTATAATCAAAAACTAGTGATCATTAAATAATATCTAAGATTAAAGGAGTTAAAGTTCAATTAAACTTTAACTCCTTTTTTTAAAGAAAATATAAAGATTGTTTAGATTTTATGTATCTTTGTATCCTTAAATGAAAGCAACAAAACTATATATTTTATGCATTTTTTTTATTTTTGTATTTAGTAATTTAAATGCACAAGTAAATCTTGTACCTAATGGTGATTTTGAAATATATTCAAGTATACCTATTGATGCAGGTTATTGTAACTTAGCTGTTGGTTGGAATAATGTAAATTTGCACTATGGACAAAGTTTATATGGAACTCCAGATTATTTTTATAATCCCATTTCTGGCATATTAACATGGTTTGGACCTATGAATCCAATATCTGGGAATGGCCAAATGGGATTAGTTTTATATGATATTTATAATTTACCTTCAAATCCTAATCTTAGAGAATACATTTCTACACAGCTATTATCATCAATGTTACCTAAACATTCATATAAAGTGTCTTTTTATTTAACAAATGGTATTGATACTTCTGCTACACTTGCTTGCAATAATTTTGGTATTCACTTCTCTATCTCTCCTCTAACTCAATATGTAGCAGAACCTATTCAAGTTGTACCTCAAATTGAAATTACTTCTATTATATATTTTTGGAATTATTGGAAACATTATAGTTTTAATTATATCGCTGATAGCTCATATAAAATAATAACAATCGGTAATTTTAGGGATGATGCTCATACATTGGTTAGTTCAACAGGTAAAAATGATGCATATTATTTTATAGATAAAATAGAAATAACACCTATTTTAAATATAATAGGAGATACTG
Organism: uncultured bacterium; assembly: GCA_903911455.1. Taxonomy (GTDB): domain Bacteria; phylum Bacteroidota; class Bacteroidia; order Bacteroidales; family JACABE01; genus JBAXLO01. The sequence continues at coordinate 1,089 of CAIWDQ010000618.1, read as the reverse complement.
CTATCTGCAAAGGGGATACTGCAACTCTAATAGCTACAGCAGATAGTACATTTAAATGGGCTTTAGCTACTAAACCGGATAGTATAATATCTACCAATGCAATAATAAAAGTAAACCCTTATTCAACTACTACTTATCTGGTATATGGCAATAATATTGATACAGCTTGGTTTACAGTAAATGTAATTAATCCTCCTATTGTAAATTTAGGGAATGATACAACTATTTGCATAGGCAAGGCGATTGTATTAAATCCTAATATAAATAATGCTATTTATCAATGGCAAGATGGTTCAACAAGCTCAACTTACAAAGTAAATTATCCCGGGGTTTATAGGGTAAAAGTTACAATCCCTCCGCATTGTTCTAATTCGGATACCATAATTATCTATTATCAAAATTGCGAAACCGGAGGTATTTATATACCTAATGCTTTTACTCCAGATAGTGATGGATTAAACGATTTTTTTAAAGTAGAAACAGTTATAGAATTTAAAGAGTTTAAACTAATGATATTTGATCGTACAGGTGAATTAATCTTTGAAAGTTCAGATATAAATAGAGGTTGGGATGGCACATTTAAAGGTAAAGCAGTTCCAATGGGTGTATATGTTTACATTGTAAAAGGAATTATTAAAGATAGCAATGAACTGATAAACAGAGAAGGAATAGTAACGGTATTGAAATAATTAAGAATTAAAAATTAAGAATTAAGAATTGAAGATAAATACTTTGTTAGATATCGCATATCAATCGCCTTTGACAGGAGGAGATGCTGTAATATCAGCAAGGGTTATACTAGGTATTGATCCTGATGTTGAAAATGAACGCAGAACAAAATCAGAATACGTAAAACCAATCCAGACAAACCCTACTATCAATAATATTAGAATATTTCCAAATCCTGCAAATAATATATTATATATAGTATTGGACAATTCAATTGACGGAATGTCAAGTGTAGATATATTTGATCTTACAGGCAAAGTAGTATATAGAACAAATATTAATGCTACATTAAAACTACAGAATATCAATATCAGCAATCTTAATAAAGGGATTTATAGCATAAGAATTTCAACAAATAAT
>CAIWDQ010000617.1 GCA_903911455.1 uncultured bacterium | reverse complement strand
TCGCTTAATTTGCAAAAACTGCCAAAAAAGTGTCAAAAAAGCAAACGCTTTACGTAAAAATTAAAAAAAAATTACACTTTGCAACTTATTTTATGTATAAATTAAAATAAGGTTTGATTTTACAACTTTTTTTATGTATAAATTAAAAACACTTTGAGCATTTACACTTTTATTACTATTTTTTAAAAATAGAAGCAACTTGGTTTCTTTTTGCTGATATCTTAAAAAATGTAATAAATTCTATTTATTTTATGAAAAAAGAAAAAAATGTTGTATCTTTGTATTTTATTATTTTATTAAATTAAGCTTATGAAAACTTTAAGTGAGACAAAGCTTTATAAAGCCGTTTTTAGGCATTTTGCACCTTTAGTTTCTTCTAAAAAAGGCAAAAATACCACATTAGATACTGCTTTTTTAATTGAAACTTTTTATAATAATAAAGAAAATTATGTTTCGTTTGTATGTAAAGGAGATTTTGTTTTTGATAAATTTGTGAATGAGTTTGATAAGCTAGCAGATTTTTGTCATAAAAATAATTGTAGAAACCTTTTATTTGACATGTCAGGGTTAAATAGCCCTTTACCTGATTGGGACAGATTTAAAACAGGTGAAGCAATTGCAGATAAATTAATGGGAATAAAACTGGCAAGCTTTTCTAAAGCAAGTTTTACTAATGGCTTTACTATAAATGTTGCATTCAATCGTGGTATGGATATAAAAGTTTTTACTGACTTGGAGGAAGCCTTAAAATGGCTACTCGGTTAATTAATTTAATACAATATTAAATCAAACTTCATTCACTTTTCTGCAATTTATTTATTTTTCATACCTATTTTATCATATTGTTTAATAATAATGTGTAAATTTGCACCAATTTTTATTTGAATTTCATTAATAATAATAAACCATACTATACAATGAAAAAGATACAGATGGTTGACTTAAAAAGTCAATACGAGAAAATTAAACCTGCAATTGATAAGGGTATACAAGAAGTAATAGATACTTGTGCTTTTATAAACGGACCTTACGTTAACAACTTTCAAAAAGATTTGGAAAGTTATTTAGGTTGCAAACATGTTATCCCTTGTGCTAATGGAACAGATGCTCTTCAAGTGACTATGATGGCTTTAAATTTGCAGCCGGGTGATGAAGTTATTACTACTTCTTTTACTTTTATTGCAACTGCCGAAGTTATTGCTCTTTTAGGTTTAACTCCTGTTTTAGTTGATGTGCTTCCTGATACTTTTAATATAGATCCTGTAGCTGTAGAAAAAGCTATTACTCCTAAAACTAAAGCTATTGTTCCTGTACATTTGTTCGGACAGTGTGCTGATATGGAAGCTTTGAATGAGATAGCAAAGAAACATAACTTACATATTATCGAAGATGCTTGTCAGGCTATTGGTGCTGATTATATTTTTAAAGATGGAAGTAAGAAGAAAGCCGGAACTATCGGTATTGTTGGTTGTACTTCTTTCTTCCCTTCTAAAAACTTAGGTTGTTATGGTGATGGCGGTGCAATATTTACTAATGATGATGAGTTGGCTAAACAAATTAGGGTAGTTGTTAATCATGGTATGGTTGTACGTTACTATCATGATTATGTTGGTGTAAACTCTCGTCTTGATAGTATTCAGGCTGCTGTGCTTGGAGTTAAACTTCAACACTTAGACGAATATTGTGAAGCTCGTAACTATGCTGCTTCTTATTATAACAAAGCTTTTGCTTACAATTCTAAATTGATTACTCCTGCAACTGCAAATAATACTACTCATGTATTTCATCAATATACATTAGTAACTAAAAATATTGACAGAGCTGCTTTGATAGCTCATCTTACCCAAAAAGAAATCCCTGCTATGATTTACTATCCTGTGCCAATGCATATGCAGAAAGCATATCTTGACCCAAGATATACTGAAGGTGATTTCCCGGTAACCGAAGCTCTTTGTGCAAGCGTATTTTCTTTGCCAATGCATACTGAATTAGACGACGAACAATTAAAATATATTACAGATTGCGTTCTTGAGTTTGTAAACAATAACTAAATTAATATGGAAAAAGAGTATTTCGCTCACGAAACAGCAATAATCGACGAAGGTTGTACTATTGGCAAAGGCACTAAGATCTGGCATTTCTCTCATGTAATGTCTAATTGTACTCTTGGTGAAAACTGCAATCTTGGGCAGAATGTTGTGGTATCTCCCGGATGTATTTTAGGTAAAAATGTAAAGGTTCAGAACAACGTTTCTATCTATACAGGTGTTATTTGCGAGGACGATGTATTTCTTGGGCCTTCTATGGTGTTTACCAATGTTACCAATCCTCGTTCGGCTATTAATCGCAAAAGCGAATACGCTAAAACAACTGTAAAGAAAGGTGCTACTATCGGTGCTAACTCTACTATAGTTTGTGGACACGATATTGGCGAGTTTGCTTTTATTGGTGCAGGTGCAGTGGTTACTAAAAACGTTCCTGCTTATGCTTTGTTGGTTGGCAATCCTGCCCGTCAGCTTGGTTGGATGAGCGAATACGGACATAGATTGGTGTTCGATAAAGAAGGAATTGCTATTTGCGAGGAAAGTAAAGAGAAATACAAACTAGAAAATGGTTCCGTTACTAAGATATCTTAATATTACTTTATAATTATGAAAGATCAGATAAACTTTGGCTTGATAGGTGCTGCCGGCTATATTGCGGTACGCCACATGAGAGCCATTAAAGATACAGGCAATTATTTGGTTGCTGCTCTCGATAAGTTCGACAGTGTTGGCGTTATTGATAGTTATTTCCCTAATGCAGATTTTTTCCTTGAAACAGAAAGATTCGACAGACATATGGATAAACTTCGCCGCAAAGGCGACGAGCATAAGATAGATTATGTGAGTATTTGTTCGCCTAACTATCTTCACGATTCTCATATACGTCTGGCTCTTCGTAATGATGCGCATGCTATTTGCGAAAAGCCATTAGTTTTAAATCCTTGGAACATCGATTCATTAGAAAGCTTAGAAAAGGAAAGTGGTAAGAATATTTATAATATCTTACAGTTAAGATTGCATCCTGCTATTATAGCATTAAGAGATAAGATTAAGAACGGACCAAAGGATAAGGTTTACGATGTAAATCTTGCATATATTACAAGCCGAGGTAGCTGGTACCATTATTCGTGGAAGGGTGATGTAGAGAAATCGGGTGGTATTGCTACTAACATTGGCGTACATTTTTATGATATGCTTACATGGATCTTTGGCGAAGTTCAAGAGAATATTGTACATAAATATGATACCGATAAAGCTGCCGGCTTTTTACAATTAAAACAAGCTCGAGTTCGTTGGTTTTTAAGTATTGATTATAATGATGTTCCCGACGAAGTAAAGGCTAAGCAACGCACTTTCCGTTCGATTACTGTTGATGGCGAGGAATTAGAGTTTAGCGAAGGCTTTACCGATTTGCATACCGATAGCTATAAACATATTTTAGGTGGCGAAGGTTTTAGAGTAAAAGAAGCACGCAACAGTATACAGATTGTGCACGATATCCGCCATAAAGAAGCTGTGGGTTTGGTTGGCGATTATCATCCTTTTCTATTAAAGCATAAATAGAGCGTTAGATATTATCTAAAATTGAAAGATTGGGATATAATCTTTCAATTGTTTTTGATATTTTTATTTCAGTTGATTCAACTGTAAATCCATTTACTTTAAAGAAATAATATAACCCTACTTTATTTTGAATATTTCCTAAAATGTGACTTTTTTGTTCAAAAAAGGTAGTCATAATTGCATAAATAGTTGTCATAATCTCTTCCTGGAGATAAATTATTACTTCTTGGAGTGCCATTATCACTTCCTGGAGCGCCATTATCACTTCTTGGAGCGCCATTATCACTTCCTGGAGAGTCATTATCACTTGCTGGAGTCTTCTTTTTGCTTCTTAGAGCGATATTATCACATAAAAAATTGTTCTTTTCACAGATTGAAACGATGCTTTTGCTTCTTGGAGCGTCATTATCACTTCTTGGGAAAATACTTTTGGTTTGGTTTCTACTAAATTACCTCGATTAAGTCGAAGGATCATACGATCTTTTGCAAAAACATCTCGATTAAGTCGAAGGATCATACGATCTTTTGCAAAAACATGTCGATAAAGTCGAAGGATCATACGATCTTTTGCAAAAAACATCTTATTAAAGTCG
>CAIWDQ010000616.1 GCA_903911455.1 uncultured bacterium | reverse complement strand
GTGTTAAAGTTGAAATATCAAAAGATAACCAAAATATTTTAGTTTCAATTTATCAGGATTTTACAGATGAATTTCAGAGTGTTGAAGAAGTTGAAGAGTTTTTTAATGAAGATACAGCCCAGATAATGGAAGAGGAAGAAGATCTTTTTTTAGTTCCTTTTATAAATAAACAAGAACCCGAAACCAACGACCCATATAGAAAATGTATTCTAAAAAGTCAATACGACAAAAGACAAGAAAAGAAATTTTTTGATGATTTAAGCGATAAATTTAAAATGATTCGCTTAAGGAATCAAAAGGACAAAGACCAACAAATAGATGATTTAATTAACTTTGTTTGTTAGTCATTGCCACAAGCACAAAAAGGACCACTTCTAGAAACGGAAGTGGTTTTTTTATGCCAAAAAAATTCCGAAAAAATGTTCCATTTTGTCGGATTAGCTGAATCCATCAATGAGAGTGAGTTGTGAAATCTATGAAATTTTCACTCTCATTAATGGATGGAATGGTTTTATATTAAATTTTTCAAAACCTTTTTTCAAAACAGTTGTTCTAATTTCTTGATGAAGATTTAAAAAAAACGAAAAATAAAAAAAAGATAAATACTGAAAATTGGAATAATTATTATCTCTATGAAAAATAATATTTAATTGAATTATGATAAAATGTGTGCAATACAAACTAAAAGTGACGTGATTGTAAACATTTTATGAAAATGAGGTGCATAAATAAATAAGTTATGGCTGCTTTATCAGACTCAGATAGAAAATTTGACAAAACATAAACAAATAAAATAGACAAAATGAAAAATGTAATTTACACAATTTGCCTTTTGGCATTCCTTACAAGTTGTTCAGAGAAAATTAATTTGTTCAATGCAAAAATTTCTGCTGTGGATATTAATGGTACGAAAAAATTCGGACCCAAAAATTCTGCCAGAATATCGAATAGAATTAAAGACCCATTGTTACCTAAACTTGAATATGATTTTTTAGGTAGACTTGTTTCATCTAAAAACCTCCGTAATAATATTGGTTTCATTGATTTTATATTTTTAAAAGGAGACTATGGTGTATTAGATGAAGTTTATATTGCATTCCTTGATGAAGCAGTGATTCCAAATTATGTTCCAGTTGAATCAGAAATTACGTCAACAGAATGGAATAAGTTTAAGATGGATTTTTCAAATTTGTCAACATATTCGGCACGTAAAGACCTGATGTTTAAACCAGAAAACTTTAAAATTAGAAGAATGCTCGAAGGTTCTATTTATACTTCAATAACAAACGATATTGTCCAAAACCAAAAAATAGAGCAAATATTCAAAAGCGGGTTGGAAAGTAATGTAAAAGCGGTACTTAAGGAGTCCAATGTTGAATTGACAGCAGAAGTCAAAGCTCAGCTTGAAAGTATGGTGAAAACAAATGTTAGCATAAAAGGTAAATATATAGACATCGAATTAAGAAAAGAATTTGCAGATAAACTAGTTACTCTATTAAGAAACCTAAAAAACAATCCACCTTCAAGTTCAACTTCCAATCCTTTCCTGGCGAACTATCTTGAGAACTTTATTGGAAAAAAGGATTTGGTTGCAAATGGCTATTCACTACTGCAATTTGAAATTATTTATAACACATCAAAAATAAACAAGACTGAAATACAAGCAGTAATTGACGGTATTGCAGCATTATCACAGACAGACAAAGTCAACCTTACAGCAAAAGTGTATTCTAGTTTTAGTTTTACAAGAGATTTTAACGGTGAATCGAAATCAACAAAAAATTATCTTGTTCGCTACTCGTATAATGACAATTTTGAAGGACAAAGAAAATGAAACGATACATAACAGCACATATAAGAATTTGGCGGTTCAGTGGTTAAATGAAACTTTGTACTTCTTATCAAATTCTATGGTAACAGAAAGTTTTGTACTTCGAAATCGCAAACTTCTTTTAGCTACAAAACGTTAAATAGTATTTTTAAGCTCACTCTTCCAAGTGAGCTTTTTTTATGTCCTTTTTTTAGCATTCTCTTCTGAATAGTTTTGCTAAAAATTGATCAATGGTTTTAAAATGCATTAAAATAAATCGGGTACTGGCTGAATTAGATATTGCTCTGGATGGTGAAGGGAAACAAAAAACCTTCTCCATCAGATTTATTAAGAAAAACGGTGAGTCTGTTTTTATTTTCAGAGCCATCAAGACCGGACTAAATATGAACCTTAAGAAAAATGCTATGCGTGGAGTCCTGCCTGTTGATGTAAAATTAAATGCAATTTCACATATTTATCCAGTCTGGATCTGGTCAATTGTCGAATTTAACGGACTAAGTTAATATATTATTAAAGATTGATTCTATATTACTATAGTTAATCAACCCTACACTATCTTCAAATAAAGAGAGAATAGGATAAGAAAGAATCCATATTCAACAAAATTGAAAATGATTGTTCCCTACCGTTGACTCCATTTCACTTGTATTGAAATAATGCTATGTGAAACAACGCTGCACTAACGTACACCACATTTATAAATTTCTTATGTATACCAATTCTATCGAAAGGCAAGGGAGCAGAATGAAACAAATTTGAAAACCATCCTGCTCCTATGTTGTGCTTCGCTCCACTTCGTTTGGTGTGTTTTAAATTTTTTATTCATACAGCTCCCGGAAGACAGAAAACAGGAAGGCAGCTGAAATCAGAACGAAACAAAATTGAAAACCACCCTGCTCCTTCTTTACGCTTCGCTCCATTTCGTTTTGTGGGTTTGAAATTTTTTATTTATACAGATTCCATCAAAAGGCAATGAAACAGAATGAACCAAAATTAAAAAAGCACTCTCCCTAACATTACTCCTCGCTCCACTAACAGTCATAGCTTTTAAAATTTCTTATTCATACAGTTTCCGAAAAGAATGACATCATTTTTCTTATTTAGAATATTTCCAAATTGAGGTTGAAAAATATTTTTTTCAAAAAGTCTTGTTTGTATAAAATCATTTCGTAATTTTGCGAAATATAAAAACGTTTAAAAATAATCAAAATGGAAATTAAAGTTTTAGGAACAGGTTGTTCTAATTGCAAGACACTTGAGAAATTAGTATTTAACGTATTAGCTGAAATGGAAATTAATGCTAATGTTGAAAAAATTGAAGATATTCAGAAAATAATGGCCTATGGTATCTTAAGTACTCCCGGACTTGTCATTAATAATAAAGTTGTATTGAGTGGTAAAATACCTTCTTCAAAAGAGCTTAAAGATATTATTGAAAAACACATAAATTAAGATGGCAAAGAAACCTAAATTTACAGCTCAGCAAGAACAAATTGCACGTATAGCTAAAGCTTTAAGTCATCCTGCAAGAGTTTATATTCTTGAAAAACTTAATGGTTTAAATGCTTGCTATACAAGTGGTGAAATGATTGGAGATATTCCAATTGCACGTTCAACATTATCTCAACACTTAAAAGAGTTGAAATATGCAGGTCTGATTCAAGGAGAGATCGAACCTCCTACAATTAAGTATTGTATTAATCGTAATAACTGGGAAATTGCTAAGATATTATTATCTGATTTCTTAAAGTAATTGTAGGATAATCTTAGAATTCATTTCGTAATTTTCAGAAATGACAAAATATATTTAAGTCAAACATTGGTAAAACTTTAATAATTAACAACAATCAAAATTCTTTTTATGAAAAAACACATAATAAAATTTAGTTTAATGTTTATTGCAAGTACATTAATTTTATTTACAGCATGCAATTCAAACAATAATCAAAAATCAATAAATGCAGTTACAGATTCAACGAATGTAGCTCAAACTAAAACTACAAATATAGATTCAGTAGTAAACACAGATGCTTCTAAAAAAGAAGCTAATGGCAATCAAATAATACAAAAAGCAAATACAAAGCAATCTGTTGTTTTAATTTATAACTTCCATGTTACTAATCGTTGCCCTTCGTGTATAGCAATCGAAAAAGCTACTACTAAAACACTTGATACTTACTTTTTAGCAGAAGTTAAACAAGGCAGAATTAAACGCCAGATATTGAATGTTGACGATAAAGCTAACTCAGCTATTTCAGAGAAATATCAGGCTTTTGGTTCAGGATTATTTGTTACTAAAGTATTAAATGGTAAAGAAACTACAACAGATTTAACAGGTGACGGCTTTAAGTTTGCCAGAAACAAAGAAGAAAGATTTATTGAGATACTTAAGTCTATAATTACGGAAGATCTAAAATAAAATATTATTATGAAAAATATTTTAATTTTGCTTTTAGGATTACTATTATCCTATTCTGGTTTTAGTCAAACTCAGATTGTTGGAGATACAGTTATTTCAAACAATAAATCTAAACTTAAAGTAAAGGTATATTATTTCCATGTTAAAGAGCGATGTCATACCTGTTATGCTATTGAAGAAAATTTTCGCAAGACTCTCTTCACCTATTTTCAAACTGAACTTGACAATGGAATAATTGATATGTATATTGTAAATTGTGAGTTGCCAGAAAATCAAGTTTTAGTAAAAAAATATGATGCTTATGGTTCTACATTTGCAATAACACCATATAAGGATGGTATAGATATGAAGACCATAGAACTATCTAATTGGGCTTATCAAAAGGTTAATAAACCAGAAGTTTTCGTAGCTGAATTAAAATCAAAAATCATTGATTTAATTAGTAAATAAAGATTTACTTCAAATTAAATAATTTTCAAATCTTCAAATTAATATGGAATTTCTACAGAATTTATTAAACAGCACTAATGTTCCTTTTTTATCTGCTTTCTTTTTAGGAATTATGACAGCTATAAGTCCTTGCCCTTTAGCTACTAATATTACTGCTATTGGCTTTATCAGTAAAGATATTGAAAACCGTAAAAAGATATTTTACAACGGATTAATTTACACTTTAGGAAGAGCCATAAGTTATACTCTTTTAGGTGTTATTTTGTATTTTGGAGCTAGTAAATTTCATGTAGCTAAGTTTTTTCAATCAAATGGCGAAAAGTTTCTAGGTCCTTTATTAATTATCGTTGGTATTTTAATGTTGGATTTTATTAAAATTAAATTCCCAGTATTTAGTGGATTAAGCGAAAAGATTGGAAAAAAAGGTGAGAATAAATGGTGGTCTGCTCTATTACTTGGGATAGTATTTGCATTAGCTTTTTGTCCTTATAGCGGTGTATTATATTTTGGTATGCTAATCCCAATGACTGTTAGTAGTGCTTCAGGTTTATTTCTTCCTTTTATTTTTGCAATAGCTACTGGCTTACCTGTTATTATTATAGCTTACCTATTAGCTTTTAGTATTTCAAGTATTGGAGGTTTTTACAACAATGTCAAAATATTTGAAAAGTGGTTTAGGAGAGTTGTTTCAATAGCCTTTATTCTAGTTGGGTTTTATTACGTCTACATTTTCTATATTAAAGTTATATAAAATGAAAAATAGTTTTTTTAATACAAAGAAAGGTAAAGTTATTTTACCACTTTTATTTTTACCAATTTGGTTCTTTGTTTATCATTATTTACAGCCTTTTACAGATTGGTTAGTATTTTCAGCACTCGGATTAACTAAAGGAGAACATTTAGGAGAAACACTTTGGTTCTTTATTTTTGAGTTTCCTAAAGTATTGTTATTATTAACTCTTATAATTTTCTTTGTTGGAATAATTAGAACTTTCTTCACTCCCGAACGTACTCGTAAAGCATTAGAGGGCAAAAGAACTTTTACAGGAAATGTTATGGCTGCAATGTTAGGGATTGTCACGCCTTTTTGTTCTTGTTCAGCTATTCCACTATTCCTTGGTTTTGTAGAAGCAGGTGTTCCTTTAGGAGTTACTTTCTCTTTTTTGATAGCAGCACCAATGATTAATGAGGTTGCTGTTGTATTGCTGTATGGGATGTTTGGTTGGAAAGTAGCTTTAATATATATTAGTACAGGTTTAACAATAGCAATAACTGCCGGTTGGGTTATCGGTAAGCTTAAACTTGAGAAATGGGTTGAACCTTGGGTTTACGAAACTAAAGTTGGTCATAATGCTTTGGGTGAAGAAAAAATACATTTTAGTGATAGAATTAAATCTGGTTATGATGCCGTTAAAGAAATTGTAGGAAAAGTTTGGATATATGTTGCTTTGGGTATAATGGTAGGAGCTGGAGCTCATGGTTATGTTCCTGCCGAATTTATGGCTTCGTTTATGGGCAAAGATGTTTGGTATGCTGTACCACTTTCAGTGTTAATAGGTATTCCTTTATATTCCAATGCAGCAGGTGTTGTTCCTATTGTTTCAGTTCTTATTGAAAAGGGTGCTTCATTAGGCACTGCATTAGCTTTTATGATGTCAGTAATTGGTTTGTCATTACCCGAAATGATTATTCTTCGTAAAGTTTTGAAGATGCCTTTAATATTTACGTTTATTGCTGTGGTAGGTGTTGGAATTATGATAGTAGGATTTTTGTTTAACTGGATCTTTTAATTAATAAAAGAAATTCAAACCATTATGAATAAATTAACTATAAATATACTTGGAGCAGATTGTAACAAATGTAATACTTTTTTTGCAAGAGTTCAGGAAATAGTTAATGAATATCATTTGGATGCTGTTGTTGAGGAAACTACAGATACACAAACCATTATTGGATATGGCATTTATACTCCTCCTGCAATATTGATTAATAACAAAGTGGTTTCAAAAGGATGTTTGCTCACAAAGAATGAGATTATTGAAAAGATCAATCAATTTCTTACTTTAGAAGAGCAAATCCCTATTGTTAAGACACCTATTAAAAAGAAGATAATCTATTTTTTATTTTTAGGTATAATTATTGCTGCAATTTTCTTACTTTTGTACTTTAGTAATTCTAAACCAACAGCTACTTCTTCTAAAATAACTAATCAAACTGCAACAACTAAACTAACTTTGGCTGATTGCATTCGTTTGATGTATGATTATTCAAAACAGAATACAACTTATCAGCTTACTTATATTGAATTTGGTTCAGTTGGTTGTCGCGAATGTAAAAAGATGGAAGAAGTAATGAAAGAAGTAAAAAAGAACTTTTCAGGTAAGATTAATGTTGTTTTTTATAATATAAGAGAAGATATAAATAAGACTATCACTGATTTTTATAAAATACAAATGATTCCTGTTCAAGTCCTGTTAGATAAAAATGGCAATGAAGTCTTTCGTAATATCGGATTTTATTCTTATAAAGATTTATGTATAGAATTTAAGAAATTAGGAATTAATTAAACCAATAAAAACAAATCAAATGAAAACAAGAAATTATCTTTTATTACTAAGTATTTTACTGGCAGTTAATCTTTTCTCATGTAAAAAAGACAATAGCACTTATGTAAATCCTTCTGATAACCTTGCGATAGATAGTTTAGTAGCTACCAAACGAAATATTATAGTTTGGGAAGAAATCTATATAAAAGCATATACCAGAGGTAAGAATCTTAAATTTAACTGGAGTGCTAATCATGGTAGCATGGAAGGAAGGGATTCTTCAATGGTTAAATATTGGGGTTGCAATTCATGTATTGGTTTAAATACTGTTCAATGCAAGGTTTCTAATGAATATGGTACTGTTTCAGATACTATTATGATTAATGTATATCAATAAAACATGAACAAGATATTTACTATAATTCTTTTATTTTTATTGATTTCTACTAAAAGCAATTCACAATGCTGTTCAGCGGGCAATCCTTTAGGTGGTGATGGTTCTCATGAAGGATTGAATAAGAATGAACTTACTCTTTTTACTTCATTCAAATATAGCATTTCAAAGTATTATTATTTTCATGATTCAAAAGCAGCTATACCTAATGTAGAGAAGAGTTTTTACGATTATCAAAATCTGACTATTTCTTACGGAATTTCTTCACGTTTATCCATTAAAACAGAATTGGGTTATTTTTATGATAAAACTCAAATTGATAATATTAATAATGAAGAGATTCTATTTAAATCAAAAGGCTTGGGAGATTTAGGATTAACGGTAAGATACACCCTCTTAAAAACTTTTAAACCACAAGCACAATTAGTCATTTCGGCAGGAACAAAAATTCCTATTGGTGCTTTTAATGAAGATATTAATGGAGTTACTGTTCCAATAGCTTTGCAACCATCTTCAGGTGCATTAAAATTTATTGGAAGTGTATATTATTCAAGAAAAAGAGCCGACAGAAAATTTGGCTGGAATACCTATTTATTATTTGAAGCCAGTAATACTATTAACGAAGGCTATTTAGTCTATAAATATGGCAACTTAATGCAATATTCTCTTGCAGCTACTTATTCATTAAACAAACAGCTAAACTTTTTATTAAATTCAAAATTTGAATGGAGAGCTCACGATAAAAGAGAAAATGAAACAATAATTGAATCAACAGGCAGTAAAGTTGTTTTTCTGAACCCTCAAATAATATATACTTTTAAATCAAATTGGAGTGTATTGGCAATGCTTGAAATACCTATATATAAATATGTAAACGGCTATCAATTAACAAATCAATTTTCTTTTTTGATAGGTTTACGGAAGAGTTTTTTTATTAAAGCAGGAAGTTAGTAATTCAACTTTAGTTTAAAACTCTATTTACCACTTTTTGAGAAGGCTATTTTTATTCATTACATGAAGGATTTTTGTGTAAAATAAATATTTCTTTTTTTTAATAACCCTTGATATAGCTCAGTATTTTGAAAATATGGTCTATTTGATTATACAAATTGATTAAAAGATTTTGTCGGAAGTGAATTTGATTTTGTCTAGGGGTATAATATTTTGTCGGAAGTGATGAATATTTTTATTTGTGATTAGACGTTTTTACCGGAAGTGAATAATATTTTGAAAAGTGGTAGATTTTTTTGTCAGAAGTGATGAATATTCTAGGTGGATTGCTATTTGAAAATTCCAGAGAGGTATTTTTTTTGTAAATATAGGAATTGATTTTGACGGAAGTGGTAAAGTTTTTCTCAAAACAGGTGTTTTTTTTACCGGAAGTGGTAAATATTTTCTCAATACAGGTAATTTTTTTGTCAGAAGTGGTAAATATTTTTTCAGAACAGGAAGTTTATTTGCCGAAGGACGCTATTTTTTTTAATATAGTTATAGTTTTTTTATAAGTAGCTTATTCTTTATTGTAATAGGGCGTTTTTACATTTATTTTATTGGAAATTTCCATTTTATTGGAAATGTTTTAGTACTTTTGGAAATTATATAAAATCAATTTTAAACTATACTATTCATTAAAATTTAAGATAGTAATATGATTTACGAGTCGGAAAAAGAAACTAGAAAAAGACGTATTGACCAACAGCTTAAATCGGCAGGTTGGTTAATTATTCCTTACTCAGATAGTATGAATTTAAACATACTAAAAAATCATGCTGTTGAAGAATTTCAAACTAATAATGGTCCTGCAGATTATGCTTTAATAGTAAACGGTAAATTATTGGGTGTTGTTGAAGCCAAAAAAAGAGAAGTTGGAGCTGCAAATGTTTTAGAACAAGCTAAGCGTTATTCAAAAGGAGCTAATAATACAATTGGAGAATGGAATCAACATCATGTGCCATTTTTATATTCATCAAATGGTGAACTTATCTATTATTTAGATGCACGTGAAAGTACTAATCTAAGTAGACAAATCTTTAGTTTTCATTCGCCTGAAGCAATGGAAACTTTATTTAATACCAAAAAAGAAATTGCTCTACAATGGTTGAAAGATAAACATATAAATATTCCCGGACTTAGACCCTATCAGAAAGAAGCAATTGAAGCTTTTGAAAATAATTTAGAAGAGGGTAAGCGCTTAATGTTATTAGCAATGGCAACAGGTACAGGGAAAACTTTTACCACTGTGAATCTTGTTTACCGTATGTTAGCATCAAGCTATGCTAAAAGAATCTTGTTTTTAGTTGACCGTAAATCATTAGCTGCACAGGCTGTAACTGCTTTCGCTTCATATGATACTCCAAGAAATATAAAGTTTAAAGACGAATACGAATTGTACTCTCAAAGGTTTAGCAAAGACGATTTTGAGGGTGAATCTTACGACCCGACTGTTTTACCTAATTCTTATCTTACTAATCCTGACGGAACAAAAACATTTCTTTATATCTGTACTATTCAACGTATGGCAATTAATCTCTATGGAAAAATGGGTGCATTTATTGATGATGAAGAGATTGAAGATGATACTGATGCTATTACAATTCCTTCGCATGCTTTTGATTTAATTATTGCCGATGAATGTCATAGAGGCTATACTTCAAAAGAAACCAATGTTTGGAGAAATGTTTTAAATCATTTTGATGCAATAAAAGTAGGTTTGACGGCAACACCTGCTTCGCATACTGTTGCTTATTTTGGGAAACCTATTTATAATTATCCTTTGCAACTTGCAATTGAAGAAGGCTTTTTGGTGGACTATGATGCAGTAGCAATTAATTCGGAAGTATTAATGCATGGTGCTTTCCTGAAAGAAGGTGAACAAGTTGGAATGATAGATACTGATACAGGTAGGGAGCAGATAGATCAACTGGAGGACGAAAGAGAATTTACTTCTTCTGAGATTGAAGAAAAGATAACTGCTCCTGACACTAATCAAAAAATTATTCAAGAATTAAAAAAATATACTGACGAATTTGAAGTTGAGAACGGAAGGTTTCCTAAGATATTAATTTTTGCCTCCAATGATATTCCTTTGATTTCTCATGCTGACAGGATAGTTGAAATTTGTAAATCTGTGTTTAATCGTGGTGATGATTTTGTAGCAAAAATTACAGGAAGTCCAACTGTTGACAGACCTTTGAAAAAGATAAAAGAATTTAGAAACAGACCTAATCCCAAAATTGTAGTAACTGTTGATATGTTAAGCACAGGTGTTGATATACCTGCATTGGAATATATAGTATTTCTCAGACCTGTAAAATCACGTATTCTTTGGGAACAAATGCTGGGGAGAGGAACGCGGAAATGTGATGATATTGGGAAAACTCATTTTGTTATTTTTGATTGCTTCAATGGTACTTTAATTAAATATTTTAGAGATGCTAGTTATAACTTCATTATAGACCCCCCTGTTACAGATCCTATTACTATTAAAGAACTAATTGAAAAAATATATAATAATGAAGACCGTAAAGCTAATGCAAAACGCTTAAGCAAAAGACTACAACGAATAGAAAAGGACATGAGCGGCAATGCACGTGATAAATTTAAAACTTATATACCGGAAGGTGATATGGGTGTTTTTGCTGAGAAAATAGCTAAATTTTTTGAAAGGTATAAATAATGGCAAAATCATTTAACGAGATATTTGAAAGTTTCACCGATGTAATGGAATTACTCAAAAATGAGCAGTTTCAAAAACTATTGGTGGATTATGAGAGAGCTAAAAAGGTTTTCTTAATAGGCTATGAAGTGCATGATGATGTTAGTTCTATCATTTTATTTGAAGCAGAAGGCAGGTATGGGTTGCAGCCTGAAGATTATTTGATTGCTTTTTCGGAGTTTGTAAAGCATAAAGAAAATGAAATTGAAGCGATAGCTATTTTGTTAAATAAACCCAAAGATTGGAATACTAAAGTGCTTAATGAACTAAAGCAGAAATTGAAAGAAAGCAATTATGACGAAACCAATTTGCTTAAGGCTCATAAAATTGTTTACCATAAGGATGCCGTTGATATTATAAGCATGGTTAAGCATGCAGCTAATGAAACAGAACCTTTGTTGAGTCCTGAAGAGAGAGTTAGCCTTGCTATTGAAAAAGTTACTTTTGGTAAAGTATTGAGTGAAGAACAGCAGAAATGGATGGAATATATTAAAGAGCACTTGAAACAAAATATGACTTTGGATGAAGATGATTTAAAAGAATTGCCTGTTTTTACCGACAGAGGTGGATTGAACAAGTTTAAAAAAGTGTTTTCGGAAGATTACAAAAATATCATTAACGAAATAAATATAGCAATAGCAGCTTAAAACGAAAAATTGAAATGGTTACAAATTGTAACGGTTTGAAAGCAAAATTGAAGAAAAAAATGAGTTGTCCGAAAAAATCGGACAGTTGAAATTGGTAATTTTTTAAAAGTACATTTTACAGATTAATTAATGTCTTATTATGACAAATAAAGATGCAATAAAGATATTTGAAGATAAAAAAGTTCGTACCGTTTGGGATGATGAACAGGAAAAATGGTTCATTTCAATTATTGATGTAATAGAGATATTAACCAATAGTGACAGACCAAGAAAATACTGGAGCGACTTGAAAGCTAAGTTAAAAAAGGAAGGTAGTGAGTTGTCCGAAAATATCGGACAACTGAAAATTAAATCAACAGATGGTAAATTTTACAAAACTGATGTGGCTGATACCGAACAGCTCTTTAGATTGGTGCAATCTATTCCTTCGCCAAAAGCTGAACCTTTTAAACTTTGGTTGGCACAAGTGGCTGCCGAAAGACTGGACGAAATGCAAGACCCTGAACTTACTATTGACAGGGCTTTAGAACAATATCTGAAATTAGGCTATTCAGAAAACTGGATTAATCAACGACTAAAGAGTATTGAAATTCGTAAAGAACTTACTGATGAATGGAAAAAGAGAGGACTAAAAGAAGGCTTACAGTTTGCAACACTTACTGATATTATTACAAAAGCATGGGCTGATAAAACTACCAAAGAATATAAAGTGCTGAAAGGTTTGAAAAAGGAAAACCTAAGGGATAATATGACCAATACAGAGTTGATTTTAAATATGCTTGCGGAAGCTTCAACTAAAGATATATCGCAGGCAACAGAACCCAAAACTTTTGAAGAAAGTAAGAAAGTAGCAAAGCGGGGTGGTAATGTAGCCAGTGTAGCCAGAAAAGAACTGGAAGCACAAACGGGCAAAAAGGTTGTAACTTCATTGAATGCAAAAAGCACTTTACAATTAAAAAATGAGAAGAAGAAATGAGTGATGTAGTAAATAAATTGTGGGGCTTTTGCCATACCCTCAGACACGAAGGCATAGATTATAACGATTATATTGAGCAACTTTCTTTTTTGTTGTTCTTAAAGATGGCTGATGAAAAAGAAGTGCATCTTACCGAAAAATATAATTGGCAAGCGCTTAAAAATTTAAGTGGTGGTGATTTAATGGATCATTATACTGATACACTTAAGGAGTTATCAAAAGAACAAGGATTGCTTGGTGAAATTTTTACGCAATCGCAAAACCGTTTTAATAATCCTGTTAGTTTAAAAAAATTGCTCAATCTGATTGAAGAAGATGAATGGACTTCAATGGATGTTGATGTTAAAGGTGCTGCATTTGAAGGATTGCTAGAGAAAGCTGCAAGTGAAGGTAAAAAAGGAGCAGGTCAATATTTTACTCCACGACCCTTGATACAAAGTATGGTTAGATTAATGAAGCCTGATCCAAGAGGAAAATCTAGTTTTACTATTTCTGATCCTGCCTGTGGTACCGGTGGTTTTTTGGTAAGTGCTTATGAATGGTTGTTGCACGAATGCAAAGGTGTATTCCCTCGCGAAGACGTTAAACGTATTCGTGAAAACACTTACTACGGACAAGAATTAGTGGCTCGTCCACGTAGATTGTCTCTGATGAATATGTATTTGCATGGGGTAACTCCTAAAATTAAATTAGGTGATACTATTTATAATACTCCCGGAAGTGATAGGTTTGATGTAGTATTGGCTAATCCACCTTTTGGAACTAAAGGAGCTAATCAGGCACCCGAAAGAGACGATTTTACTGTAGAAACCAGTAATAAACAGTTGAACTTTGTGCAGCATATAATGAGTACTCTTAAAACAGGTGGCAGAGCTGCTATTGTTTTACCCGACAATGTACTGTTTGAAGATAAAGCAGGTGAAGTTTTTGAGATTCTGATGCAAGATTGTAATCTTCATACTATATTACGTTTGCCAAGAGGGACTTTTACTCCTTATGCACAAGGCGTAAAAGCTAATGTTATTTTCTTTCAGAAAGGACTGCCTACCGAAAAGGTTTGGATATATGATAATCGTAGCAATATAGAAGGCATAACTAAAAAAGACCGACCATTAACTACTAAACATTTTGAAGAATTTGAAAAATGTTATGGTGCTGATGTAAATGGTAACAGCAAAAGAATTGACCAGGGCGAAACAGGACGTTTTAGATGTTTTACATTAGAAGATGTAAAGAAACGTAATTATAAACTTGATATAACCTGGCTTAAAGATGATAGTATTGAAGATGCCGACAGTTTGCCTGAACCCGGAATATTAGCTACCGAAGCTATTTCGGAACTAGAAGCAGTTGTTGATGATTTGCGTGATATTATTTCTCTATTGGAAAATAACGATACTGAATAATTGCTAGTTTACTGTATATTGAGAAGTATTTACAAATTATTAACAAAATAAGTTAAGTTATAACTAAACTTTATGTATAATTTTGCGTTAAAAGAAATAACTGAAATTACAGGGAAGCTGAAAATATATAAGCTTCTTATTGATGGAGTTTGTAGTTATGATGAATTTGAAAAAGAAATAGAGGCTGAAGGTAATTATCTTAGTGAACTTAGAACGATAGTAACAAGATTGTACGACATAGCTGATTGTAAGACATTACCTGAACAAAAGTATAAGGACATAACTCCAAGTAAACAGAATAATAAAGAAAATGAAATAAAAACACATCACTTACGGATATATCTGTTTCATGATAAGAAGACAGGACATATTATAGTAAGTGGTGGTAAAAAAGGAAGCCAAAAGGGAGATATAAAACATTTTAGAAAAATTAAGAACGAATACTTTAAACAATTATCATGATTACCAGAGAAGAATTATTAAAAACTGAAGAATTCTGGTTTGAATCGCTTCAGAATGAAATATACCGTATGGTGTCAGAATACATCAGGGAGGAAGGTATTACACAAACTCAGTTTGCCGAAAAGCTGGGAGTATCTAAAGGCTATATTTCTCAAATAATGAATGGGAATTTCAATTATACTTTGAAAAAACTAATTGAATTATCGTTGGCGGTGAATAAAGCCCCGGGGTTTGAGTTTAAAAATCTTAATAGTTTTATAAAAGAAGACCAATCTAAGCGTTATAATATGCTTTATACACCTTATTTAAATATAGTGCCTATTAAAAAAAATACAAATATGTCGTCGGGCGAAACTACTAAATTTGAATACGTGAAGAGCAAGAAGAATGAATTTTCGTTAGAAGCAGCTTAATATGGAACAGCAACAACAAGTAAACATAGCAGTAAAAAAAATTAAAGAGATTGAATTTTTTGTAGCGGAAGAAGTAGCAATAACAACTACTGATTTATTTAAATTTGGATTTGAACTGACTACAAATTTTAATCTTAGCGAAAGTACTGTTGAACTTATACTTTCGGCAATATTTATAGAAGAAAACAATGGGAATGTATTTATGAAAATAAAGACAAGCAATTTGTTTTTGTTTTCGGAATTAGCTTTCTTTTACAATAAAGAAAAAAATGAATTTAATATCCCCGATAATGTATTGGTAACTTTTTTGAGTTTATCTATTAGCCACACACGCGCATTGTTGGCTAAAAGTGCTATAGGTACAAAGTTTGCCGATTTTTATATTCCTATTGTTAATCCAAC
The DNA here is from genome assembly GCA_903911455.1 of uncultured bacterium. Classification (GTDB taxonomy): domain Bacteria; phylum Bacteroidota; class Bacteroidia; order Bacteroidales; family JACABE01; genus JBAXLO01. The sequence goes on along the minus strand of CAIWDQ010000616.1, from coordinate 7,772 downwards.
CGAAGTTCTTAAACAATTGTTTGGGAAGAAATAAGCTAAATAGATGGAGAATAATTTACCACAAGGTTGGGAACTTGTCAAACTCGTAGAACAACTAAATTTATTGCCAACGGGAGTAAAGGAATTTGATGGAACTAAAAAATATTTCTCAACAGGCAGTATTCATGAAAATGAATTTAAACCAGAAGGTGAATTTACTTTTACGAATCGTCCTTCAAGAGCAAACAGAATAGCTTCAATTGGGGATGTACTTCAAGCTAGGATGAAAGCAACTGATAAAGGTATTTTGATTGATGAGAAATTAGATAAACAATTATTCTCAACGGGGTTTCTACAAATACGCCCTTTTGGTAACACCTACAATAACAAATTACTTTATTATTTGATTAAGTCTGACTTCTTCCTTTCACAAAAAAACGAATTAGCAACAGGTTCTACACAAGAAGCATTAACTGATAATGGAGCGAAAGAAATTTTAATCCCTCTTCCACCACTTGCCGAGCAACACCGTATAGTAGCAAAGCTGGATGCATTAATGCAAAAGGTGGAAAATTATAAACAACGTATTGAGAATATACCAACAATCCTAAAACGCTTTAGACAATCTGTATTAGCTGCAGCTGTAAGTGGAAAATTGACAAATAAGATTGAAGAAGAGAATTTACCCGAGGATTGGAAAATATTATTTGGCAAAGATGTTTTTGAATTTATTACTAGTGGTTCAAGAGGGTGGGCTGAGTATTATTCTGAAACAGGGAAGTTATTCATTAGAGTTACAAATTTAGATTTTGATACAATAAAAATCAATACAGTTCCTTCAAAAAACAAGTATGTTAATCCACCACAAAATGCAGAAGGAACAAGAACAAAAGTTCGTATAGGTGATATATTAATTTCTATTACAGGAGATGTTGGAATGGTTGGTTTAGTTGAAGATAATATTGAAGAAGCATATATCAATCAACATGTTTGCCTTGCAAGAACAAAAGAAGGTTATTATCAAAAATACATTGCATATTATATTTCAGCTATGAAAGGCGGTAGGAAGTATTTTGATGATGTAAAGAGAGGTGCTACAAAATCAGGTTTAGTTTTAGGTGATATAAAAAGTCTTCCTATTCCACTTCCCCCATTGGAAGAACAAAAAGAAATTGTTCGCAGAGTTGAACAGTTATTTGCTTTTGCTGATAAAATAGAAGTTCGTTATGCTAAAGCCAAAGATATGCTTGATAAAATGCCGCAAAGTATATTAGCTAAAGCTTTTAGAGGGGAGTTAGTGGCTCAAGACCCAACTGATGAACCTGCCAGTGTGCTACTGGAAAGGATAAAAGCTAAGAAAATTTAATTACGAATTACGAATTACGAATTACGGGTTTATGATTTAATCTCTATAAACGTGATTCAGGTCGGAACAAATGCGATTTAGGTCGGAGTAAACGTGATTCATGTTGGAACAAATGCGATTCATGCCGGAACAAACGTGATTTAGGTCGGAGTAAATGTGATTTAGGTCGGAGTAAACGTGATTCATGCAGGAGTAAACGTGATTTATGTTGGAGTAAATACGATTTAGGTCGGAACAAACGTGATTCATGCCGGAACAAATGTGATTTAGGTCGGAACAAATGCTATTCATCATCATACAAATGCAATTAAATTAAAAATATACCCTAATAATATCCTCACCAACTTAAATAATTTTAAAAAGGACTTCAATAATAAAAATACACACCAAAATAATTTGCTAACAGATACAAATAACGGGTGTTCCAACTCCAATAATTGATGCCACTTTCATAATAATTGATACCAAGTTCGTAAAAATGCTTACCAAATTGTAATAATTGGTTCCAAAACCAAATAATCGTTGCCATTTTCGTAATAATCGTTGCCACTTTCATAATAATTGATGCCACTTTTGTAATAATGCTTACCAAATTGTAATAATTGGTTTCAAAACTAATCTAATTGATACCACTTTCGTAATAATCGTTGCCACTTTCGTAATAATCGTTGCCTAAACCGTATACATCGCTTGTATATCGGTAGTTATTAAAAAGGTGTTTAATTTTAAAAAAAGAAGAATGTTATATCTTTTTCAAAAATGAAATCAGAATATATCAAATTAATCCCACACTGAAAAGTAACATGGCGTCATTGCGGGCTTGACCCGCAATCTCAATCATTAACACTAGTCTTTTCAGGGGATTCCGTGTCAAGCACGGAATGACAATTACTACTTTTATGGGATTCCGTGTCAAGCACGGAATGACTTTACTACTTACATGGGATTGTGAGCCAAGCCCGCAATGACTTAGACTATATATCTGATAAAAAAGAAAAACCCCGATAAGTGTAAAACCTATCAGGGTTGAATGTCTTAAAATAATATATCCTTTAATAAAGGAAAGTTATTTGATAGCCAACTTATTTGTAAAACAAATCTAGAGTTATAACGTTAATATACTATATACTTTAATTGTTAATAATAAGGAATATACAATCTCTAAAATTAATCGGTTATGAATAATTTTATTATATTATTCGGACTTCTGCTACTAGGTATCTTTGCAGGTTATTTTAGTGGACTTGTTGGGATAGGTGGTGGAATTATAATAGTTCCTGCTTTGGTGCTATTGTTTGGATTTAGTCAGCATACTGCACAGGGAACAACTCTTGCATTACTTATACCACCAATCGGAATACTGGCTCTAATATCCTATTATCAAAAGGGATATGTTGACGTAAAATCAGCAGTTATTATTTGTATTGGATTTGTTATTGGTGGATATTTGGGTGGGAAAATGGCTATAGGTTTTTCGGAAGAATTACTAAAAAAGATTTTTGCAATTATCTTAATTGCTCTTGGAGTGATACTTTTTATTACAAAAAAATGACTTACTTAATATCTTTTAATTTTTCATGAATCTATTTCTTAGAATCTCTATTTACAATGATATATTTATAGTACATTTGCATAAAAATAATAAATCGTATTAAAAAATATTCAAAACATGAAAAGAACAGTTATAATCTTAGCAATTTTAATGAGCATTTATTCTCTTAATATAAAAGCTCAATGTAGTGGTACTTCTGTTAAAACTACAGTAGCAACAAGTATTGGCATGGTGATTTCTTCAAATGATTGTGAAACAGTTTGGAATGCAATGAGGCTAGCCAACTATTCAATAGAACAAGGAGATACTGTTAGTATATTTCTGCTTGGGAAAGGTGTTGAATTAAGTACTTTAGACAATAAAACTTTTAAGATTGAAGAACAAACCGAGACTTTTTTAAAGAAAGGTGGAAAAATACTTGCTTGCGGAACTTGTTTGCAAAGTAGAAACAATATCAATCCTAAAATGTGTACAATATCAAGCATGGGAGAGTTGTATAACTTGATAAGGACAAACAAAGTAGTGCTGACTTTTTAATAAAAGTTAAAGACTAAACCACTTTTTCAACTTCTTCTCAGTAGTAGTTGATTTTATTTTATGCTGAAATTCGTTAGTGTGTTTGTCATATACATAATCTTTAGCCCATTCAATATGATTTTCACTAATCTGATTTATTGCATCAATAACTAAATATAATTCATCATTAGTCATGGTAGGATGCAACGATAAACGAACCCAACCCGGTTTCTGAGATAAATCTCCATGATTGATAAGATTGGTTATTCGTTTTGATTTCTCATAACTTACATCCAGTAAAAAATGTCCATAAGTTCCTGCACAGGCACAGCCACCTCTAACCTGAATACCAAAACGGTCGTTGAGTAACTGTACTATTAAATTAAAATGAATATCATGTATGTAGAAAGATATGATTCCTAGTCTATCCTCAATATTATCAGCTAATATCTCAAGATTTTTTATCTTAGGTAATTCTTTAAAAGCAATCTTAACAAGTTCTTCTTCTCTTTTACGAATATTTTCAACTCCCATCTGATTCTTTAATTCAATACATAAAGCTGTTTTAATAGCTTGAAGAAAACCAGGAGTTCCACCATCTTCTCTAATCTCAATATCATCAATATATTTATATTCACCCCAGGCATTCGTCCAGTCAACAGTACCACCACCAGGTTGATCAGGCACTTCGTTTTTATATAGTGAAGAATCAAAAACAATAACACCCGATGTTCCCGGACCTCCCAAAAACTTATGTGGAGAGAACATAACAGCATCCAATTTTTCCATAGGATCTTCAGGGTGCATATTAATATCAACATAAGGAGCAGATGCAGCAAAATCAATAAAGCATACTCCCCCATGTTCATGCATTATTTTTGCAAGTTGATGATAGGGAGTTTCAATCCCAGTAACATTTGAACAGGCAGTAAAAGTACCTATCTTAAACTTGCGATTTCTATATTCATGAAGCCTTCGCCTTAATTCATCTGGGTCAACCAAAAGATCTTTGTCAGGGCTTAATAATACAATATCTGCTGCAGTTTCAAGCCATGATGTATGATTAGAGTGGTGTTCCATGTGAGTTATAAAAACAACCGGACGATCTGATTCCATCAGGCAGATTTTGCCACTTATTTTCCCACAGAATTTTAAGCCTAAGATACGTTGTAACTTATTAACAACAGCCGTCATTCCAAAACCATAAGTAAGAATTACATCGTTTGGACCTGCATTAACATGTTGTTTAATTAATTTGTGAGCCAAATGATAAGCTTTAGTCATCATTGTGCCTGTTTCGCTGGTTTCAGTATGTGTATTCCCAACATACGGACCAAGTTCTTCAGTTATTTTCTTTTCAATTGGTGCATATAATCTGCCACTTGCAACCCAGTCGGCATATATCATTTTTTGTTTGCCGTAAGGAGTTTCAAACTCCAGTTCGTTTCCTATTGTGTTTTGTCTGAATTGTTGAAAATACTTTTCCATTTGACTCACGAATTAATTTTTACTACTATTTAATTAATGGTTACAAGTATGATCCCCACCTTCAGCATGATGCTCATGATTAGAACAACTTACACCATTGTCTAAAATTTCTCCCTCAACAAATAGTTTTACAACATCTGCTGCATTGCCCGAACAACCACGGACTACCTCAATACCCCATGTGTTAAGAACATTGATTGCTCCTCCTCCAATGCCTCCTGCTAGCATAATACTAACACCTTTGTCAGCTAACACCCCGGCAATATTTGATTTGCAACCGCATCCCTGTTCAGATTTAATTGTTTCTACATCTACTATCTCATTATTATCAGAAATAGTGTAAACTCCATAAAATTCGCAATGACCAAAATGATCATCTACATTGTTACTTTTTGTAACCGGAATCGCTACTTTTTTCATTTTATTTATTATTAGTGTATTTTATTAAATTGTATAGCTTAATTATTCGCTTTTTACATTTTGATTTAGATTGACTAACTCTGAAAATCCAAATACTGTGCAGTTTTTACATTTTATATGATTTTCTAAGCCTTCAATAAGTTTGTAGCATTTTGTACACCTATACCAATCCTTATCAAATTGGTAATTTCCCCCTTCAATTTCAATTGCTTTACCTTCAACAAATGCTTTAACAATTGTTTTTATGGCTTTATTATATATACGAGTCAAAGTAGGACGCGAAACATTCATTTGCTCTGAAGCTTGCTCTTGTGATAACATTTCATGATTTACTAACCTCATACTTTCAAATTCTTCAAGAGTTAAATTTAATGTTTCTAATTTACATAATGGAATACCATAAGGTTTATAACCTTTCATTTTTGGAGGTTGACATATTGTTCTGTTTTTCTGTGGTCTTGCCATTTTACTTTAATTGTTTTGAGATAATCATATAAAATATTTTGCAAAAGTAATGAACATACGTTCATAATCCAAATATATTATCTACTTTTGCAAAAAATAAATCATAATGCACAATAGAATACTAAACTCAGAAACCAGACAGTTTAAAACTATATTTCCATGCACACTAAACGAGCATGATACATTGTTTGGTGGTACGGCAATGCAATGGATGGATGAAGTTGCATATATAACCGCCATACGTTTTACAAAACAAAAAATGGTTACTGTTTCTGCTGACAATATTCAATTCATATTACCTGTTAAAGCAGGGACTATTGCCGAAATTATCGGAAAAGTTATTAGAGTAAGAAACGTTAAAATTGAAATTAAAGTTGAAATATATATTGAAGAAATGTATAGTAACAAAAGAGAAAAAGCTATTGAAGCATTTTTTACATTTGCTGCGATAAATGAATTTAATAATCCTACAAGAATAACTGTTGAAGAATATTTATGTCAGACAGTATAGATTTACTGTGCTATATTAATTATTGTCCACAAACTAACGCTTGATATAACAATCCATAAAATCACGCCAAGTAATAAAGGTTTTATGCCAACAGAAGTTAAAACCTTTTTTGATAATCCACTTCCTATTAAAAACAGCGTAAGGGTTAAAACTGCTTTGGCTATTAATACTATATAATGACTATTATGTTGTACTATTGGAAAGAAAGTATTAACTATCATTGCCAAAACAAACAACCCAATGAAATATGGTATTTTAATCTTACTCTTTTTGTTTTTAAATAAGAAAGCAGCTAAAAAAGTAATAGGGATAATCCATAATGCTCTGGCTAATTTTACTGTAGTAGCGACTTCTAAAGCTTGTGCTCCATATTTGCTTGCAGCTCCAACTACAGAACTTGTGTCGTGAATGGCTATAGCACACCATAAGCCAAATTGTGTTTGAGATAAATCAAATATATGTCCGATAAAGGGAAAGATAAATAATGCAATTGAATTGAGTATAAAAACTGTGCCTAACGCAACTGATATTTGTTTTTCTTCAGCTTTTATAACAGGCGAAACAGCAGCTATTGCACTTCCTCCACAAATAGCAGTGCCTGTAGCAATAAGAAATGAAGATTTCTTCTCAGTTTTTAAAACTTTACTTACCAATAAACCTAATACTAAAGTTCCTGTTATTGAAAATATGGTAAATAAAAATCCTTGCTTACCTGCATTAACAGCACTGCTTACATTCATACCAAAGCCTAAGCCTACAACAGATACTTGTAATAAAATATGAGTAGCTTTATGATTTAAATGTAAATAAGGATGACCTACGAATTGTGCAATTATCAAACCTAGTAATAATGCAATAGGTGGAGAAATAAGAGGAGATAAACAAAGAATAGCTATTATTATAAATACAACTTCTCTGAAATTGAGTTTACCAACTGTATTATTTTTTGAATATTTCAATTGGATTGTATTTATGTTTTCTATCTTTTACAATTAAAGTAGTTGAAGGTGCTTTTGATTTGGAGGTAAACATCATATCATGCCCCATACATAAGCCCATCACAATGTTGAGGTCTGTATTATTTTCTTCTAAATATTTAGCCTGTCCGGCCGGATTGCACATTATTCCTTTTACATCATCACCTAAATACTCGTTTGCAGGCAATCTACCGGTTCTGCAATCAATAGTATAAATTTCAAATTCATCAGATAGCATTTCTTTCAGTTGATTGGTTTCTTTATGTAAAGAAATGCAGTTAGCAATCCCAATACGTTTATAACCTGCAAGCTTAGCATAATTTCTGATTTCAACAATCCTATCCTTACCCATCGCAAGAGCATCTTCAGCTAGTTTCATCACTTCAATATCCGAACTATTGTACAAAGATTTTTCTTCCATTTTATTATTATTTTAATAAGAATTACTTTTTAAAGATTCTTATTTATTATTTTTATCAATTCAGCTTTTGTAAGTGT
>CAIWDQ010000615.1 GCA_903911455.1 uncultured bacterium | reverse complement strand
TGTCCTTTTATAATTCCATTCTCTCTAACTACAACCTTATATAGCCCTGCTTTAAAGCTTTGGATATTTATTTCTTTTTGAGTAGATGTTTTTGCAAGTTTCTCTTCATACACTAATTGCCCAAGCAAATCATAAACTTGTAGTTCTCCTTCTTTATTTAGTTGTGGATATGTTATTGTTGTTTGTATGATTGCTGGATTAGGAAAAGCTTTTACATCTTCCTTACTTTTTATGTTATTCATTTCATTTACTCCTAAATACTGCATACCTATCGCATATCCATTACTATCAGTCTTAGCAACCCACATTTTCTGAGGAATTAGTGAACTAGAATATAAACCACTAATTGCAAACCCACCATCGGGGCATACTGTAAAATCCATAGGCATGTTTTCACTAGTGTTATCTAAAGTATAACCAAATACTGTTTTCCATAAAATCTCATGTTTACTTATGTCAATTTTTGCTAAATAAGATACATCTGCAATATCCTCATATGATCCTAAAACAACAAAATTATTATCAGGTAGTACTTCTATTTTAACAACGTTTAAATCAAACCCAGTCAAATCAAATTTATTATCCCATATAACTGAACCATCCGGTGCATATTCAACAACATACAGTTGAGCAACAGCATCAGTATATCCACTTGGCAATATTTGTGAGCCATATCCGAAAGCAAACAAATAATTTCCATCTTTTGTAATTGTAATAGCACCACCTTGATTAAAAAATTGCGAATTTGGATATTTGCTCCATATTAAATTTCCTGCACTATCTGTTTTCATTATAAATGGATTCCCTACATTAATATTATATCCATAAATTAAAAATCCATTATCAGGTGTTTGCCTTATCTGTTGTAAACCCCAATTCTCACCACCACTGATAATTGTTTTATACCATAATTGATTACCTAAGCTATCTAATTTTATTAATAAAATATTACTGACACTATTTGTAATATACTTTTCACCTACCATTACAAAACCATTATCAGAAGTCTCACAAATTTGAAGTATGTCTTCTTGAATAGAATTTATTTGTAATATTTTTTTTGTCCAAAGAGTATCTAAATTACTATTTAATTTAACGATATGATGATAACTTTTTGTCAAACTAACTGTCCGACATCCTCCAGCATAACAATAACCATTATCATGAGTTTTAATAAAAGAACTTAAACCCGAATAATATAAGATTGAATCTTGAATAAAAGATTTTTTATTAAATATATTGCCTAAAGAATCTAGTTTTAAAAACATTAATGTACCATTACAAGAAGGCATATTATGACTCACAGCTTGAACCAAATAATTAGTATTCTGACAGATAATAGAATGTCCACTGGGTGTAAAATTATAAACGCTATCAGGATTGTAAATGCTATTAAAAGTAATTTGTTGGCTGAATCCTTGTAATGATAATAAAATTATTATAGTTAAGATAAGATATTGCTTTGAAAAAAAAATTATTTTAAAGAAAATAGGGTAATTGGAATTGTGTTCTATTTTAAATTTACTCATTTTAATATTATTTGATTATTAATCATATAAGCTCATATTTGTTTATTAGATTTGCAAATATAGTTTTTAATTTTTATATTGAACAAATAATTAACAAAATTAATAAAATATTA
>CAIWDQ010000614.1 GCA_903911455.1 uncultured bacterium | reverse complement strand
TGGGTACTGATACTATAAATAAAGATACTCTTTTATTTAGGATACGTCAGGGGAAAGTTGAAAATCAATATAACAATTATTATTTTATTTATAATCATAAGTTAAAGATTAAGCCTAAAACTCTGACTCAATCTATATTTATAAATGAGAATACTTATTTTAATTTAAAGGATGTTGAGCAATCATATAATCGTTTAGCTGATTTAAAAAATTATAAGTTCATTAATATCAATTTTGAAGAGTTACCCACAGATTCAATTGATTTAAAGAAAAATGAACGATCGTTGCAATGCAATATCGAATTAAGTAAAAATAAAGTTAACTCATTGACTTATGAGTTTGAAGGAAGAAACTCTTCGGGGAACTATGGTATTGCAGGCAACTTAATATTTCAAAATAAGAACTTGTTTCAAGGGGCTGAGATCTTTAATATAAAATTAAAAGGAGCGCTCGAAGTTCAAAAGATCTTCTTTGGGAACACCACTGTTACTAACCTTCCGTTTTTTAATACTTATGAATATGGTATCGAAACCGGACTTGAAATCCCTAAGTTTCTTATACCAATTAATCAGGAGTTCTTCTCTAAATACTTTAAGCCTAAGACAACTTTGACAGGTGGATACAATTATCAGAAGCGCCCCGATTTTCAAAGGACTATTGCTAACTTTACTTTTGGATATAATTGGAAGCAATCTAAGTATGTTCAACATTTATTAAATCCTATTGAAATTAATTCAGTAAAGATTTTTACCGATTCTATTTTCCAATCGCAGATCAATGCTTTAATCGATAAACGTCTCAAAAATCAATATACCAATCACTTTATTCTTGATCTTAAATATAGTTTGATATACAGTAATCAGGATCCAAATCGAAAGAAGGACTTTACCTATTTTAGAACTAACGTTGAGCCTGCCGGTAATTTTCTTAACACATTGGCGCTTCTATTCAATAATCGGAAAGATGCGAATGGTTTTTATGAAGTGGCAAACTTGGTTTACTCACAGTATATAAGATATGATATGGATTTTAGACGTTATTTTTATCTGAATTCGAAGAATACTGTAGTATTTCGTACGTTTATTGGTGTTGGCATTCCTTATGGTAATTCGGGTGTGCTTCCTTACGAGAAGAGTTTCTTTGCCGGAGGCACCAATGATATACGTGCATGGCCACTTCGCGGCTTGGGTCCTGGGGCATATAACAATAGTAATACCACATATTTCGATCAGATAGGCGACATATTGCTCGAATTTAATATCGAGGAACGTTTCCCTATTTACAAGTATTTGCAAGGCGCTATTTTTGCCGATGCAGGTAATATATGGTTGTATAAATCCAATTCTCAGTTTCCAGGTGGCGAGTTTAAGTTTAATACTTTTGCAAATCAGATAGCTTTAGGAACCGGTGTTGGCTTAAGGGTCGACCTTTCATACTTTATTATACGTGTGGATGCTGCTATCCCTTTAAAGAACCCATCAAAGCCTGAAGGCGAACGCTGGGTTATTGCCAAAGAGCAGTTAAGGAACTTTGTATTAAACTTCGGTATCGGATATCCTTTCTAAAAAGAAGAGAGTGCTTTGTGTACTCAACATGCTTTGAGTGTCTTGAGGTATTAAAGTATTTAGTGAATTCGGAGATTAGCAAATCGCAATTGCATACGAAGTGAAGCAATCTATTTTCTATGATGTTTTTTTCTTTATAATGATTATTATATTTATAACCGAAGGCAAGGTTTAAATATAAAAGGAGAGGCCCTTCGACAAGCTCAGGTACCGACTAATTAACGGGCAACGAGTAGTTTCGGGGTAGGGGTTATCGCATACATTATTTATCATACTAAAGAAAAAAAAGAATCTTATTAAAATGAATTTTTATTATATGATGTGTTTCTTAATAAAAAATAATATCTTTGAACTATGGTATTTAAGAATAAAATTTACAATAGGAATGTGAGCTGTAGT
>CAIWDQ010000613.1 GCA_903911455.1 uncultured bacterium | reverse complement strand
GATCCTGACGGTCCAGCCAACAGTTAGCAATGAGTTAAATTATATTCTTTTTCTAGCAATCTGTAAGCTTTTACAACTAAATTTCTTTCAATATTAGTTTCTACTTTAATACCACTTGTTTGAAACGAAAACAATCCATCGGGTGATTTAATAATATCTAATGCATCGTTAATATTTACCGGATAAAAGATAGTTTCAATGTTATGAAAACCATCTGTCCTTTTATTTATAACATATAATCCGATATTGATCTTGCAATTAGGAAAACTTATCATACTTAATATTATTTCTGCAAATATACTAAAAGTTCATTTTAATAATACAAATAATTGTATTTATTTTTAAATCTCATTTAAACCATATTGCAACAAAAGGAACTTTTCGTTTGTTACTTCCAATAATCAAATAAAAGAATCATAATCTTTGATTGTGATTTAGTTTTAATTAAATTAATTATTCACTAAAAAGTAAGTTATGACGCGAAAAATTTTAATCTTGTTGCTTTTCATTACATCTGCAACATTAGTCAAAGCAGGAGGCTATCAGGTGAATGCCATGGGTATTAAACAAAATGGCATGGGGTACATTGGTACAGGTTTCAGTTTGGATGCCAGTAGTGTTTTCTTTAATCCGGGTGCAATGAGCATGATGGATCAGAAGTACAGTTTTACAGGTGGTATTGCAGGTATCTTCTCTAATGTTACATTCCAGAAAGCATCTCCATCTACTTATCAAGCTAGAACAGACAGTAAAGCAGGAACACCTTTTAATTTTTATGGTGCTGCTAAAATAAATGATAAACTAGCAGTAGGTATTGGAGTATTTACTCCTTTTGGCAACTCTCTAAACTGGGGTAGTACTTGGGATGGCAGATATCTTATTACTGATCTTTCATTTCATGTAATAGACATTCAGCCTACTGTATCTTATAAAATTAATAAGATGATTAGTATTGGAGCAGGTTTTAATTATTTAACAGGTTCTGTTGAATTAAATAAAGCATTGCCTGTAACTAATGGTACAACCGAAGGTACTGCTAATTTAACTGGTAATACTACAAGCTATGGCTTTACTGCCGGTGTTATGTTACAACCTACCGAAAAGTTAGGTATAGGTATTATGTTCAGATCAAGAGTTGAGATGAAAATGGATGGTGGAGATGCAAAGTTTACAGTTCCAGCTTCATTAGCAACTAATTTCCCTAACACAACTTTTGATGCTATGTTACCTTTACCATCAAATCTTAATATAGGTTTTTCATATAAAGTATCTGAAAAATTAATGTTAGGTCTTGATCTTAACATCGTTTACTGGAGTACTTACGATTCATTGAATTTTGATTTTTCTAAAACAACTTCTGCTTTACAGAATTCTCATAATCCTAGATTATATAAGAATACTATTGCTGTAAGATTAGGTGGTCAGTATAAATTAAATGATAAATTAACGCTGAGAGGTGGTGCTTATTATGATCCATCTCCTATTACTGCTGATTGTTTTAATCCTGAAACCCCTAGCTTAAATCAATTAGGATTAACTTTAGGTGCTACTTATAAGTTCAGTTCTAAATTTAGTGCTGATGCATCAGTTGGTTATTTATACGGTTTCCAGAGAGATTGTTCTTATCCTGCAGCTAATTTCAGTGGTACTTATAAGTCAGAGATCATCTTACCGGGAATAGGTTTATCATATAATTTCTAATCAAAAACTTTATTACAATGAAAAGATTTTTAACATTCATAATAATAATAGCAGCTGTATTTGCTGCGTGTAAACCTGACATTAATCAATTTACTGCTTCTAAAGGTGATGCTGATTTCTCTCGTTATGTTTCTTTAGGCAATTCTATTACTTCCGGATATACAAATGGTGCTTTATATCAATCAGGCCAAAAGTATTCATATCCAAGTATATTAGCTCAACAGTTTAAACTTGTTGGTGGTGGCGATTTTAAACAGCCAATAGTTCCAAATGAAGTTGGTGTTATTGATGGCAATCCTAACAAACTAATTCTTGGTCCGTCATTTGATTGTACAACTGGTACTTATTCTTTAGGTCCTGTTCCTTGCACAGGTACTAAAGCTAGCCCAGCTGTTGCTGTTGGCTATCATGTTAATAATTTAGGTGTACCAGGTGCTAAATCATTCCATTTGTTAGCTCCCGGTTATGGTAATATAGCTGGTTTATTTACAACTCCTATTACTGCTAATCCTTATTATGTGAGATTTGCAAGTAGTACTACATCAAGAGTAATTGATGAAGTTCAATACATTAATCCAACTTTCTTTACTTTATGGATTGGTAATAATGATGTATTGCAATATGCTTTAAACGGAGGTTCGGCTGATAGTATCACTTCTCCTTCTTATTTCGGACAAGCTATTGGTGCTACTGTTCAGGCATTAACTGCTAATGGTTCAAAGGGTGCTATTGCAACAATTCCTGATGTTACAAGTATTCCTTATTTCACGACAGTGCCTTATAATGGCTTAGTATTAAAAGATCCGGCACAGGTTGCTGGTTTAAATGCAGCTTATTCTGCCTTAGGAATTCAATTTCATTTAGGACAAAATCCTTTTATAATGAAAGATGTTACTGCTCCCGGACAATTGCGTGCGATGAAACCAGGCGAATTAGTGCTTGTTACTATTCCAAGAGATTCTATTTGTGCAGGTTGGGGAAGTATGAAACCTATTCCTCCTCAATTTATTTTAGATTTAACTGAAGTTAATAATCTTAAAACTGCTGTGGCTGCATATAACGTAATTATCGCTAACCTTGCTGCTTCAAAAAACCTTGCTTTGGTTGATATGAATTCATATTTAAAAAGTTTTCAACAAGGAGTATATGTAAATGGTGTGATGTATAACTCTCAGTTTGTAACAGGTGGAGTATTTTCATTAGATGGCATACATCCGACTTCAAGAGGAAATGCTTTAATTGCAAACTACTTTATACAAGCTATTAATACAAAATACAATTCGCAGATTCCAATGGTTAATGTTAATGATTATCCGGGAATAGCTTTTCCATAATCTTATATTAATCTTATAAAAATTAAGAAGCCTTCACCAATTAAGTTTGATGAAGGCTTTTTTAATGATAATAATTGATTATAAAATTAGGATCTGTCAATAATTTTTCTTGAGATTGTCAGATCGTAGTTAATCTGACAATAATTTTTCTTGAGATTGTCAGATCGTAGTTAATCTGACAATAATTTTTCTTGAGATTGTCAGATCGTAGTTAATCTGACAATAATTTTT
>CAIWDQ010000612.1 GCA_903911455.1 uncultured bacterium | reverse complement strand
TTGAATCTTTGAATTCTTAAATCTTTAAATCACAAAATACAAGGAACATCCCCCTTGCCCCCTTCGAAGGGGGAATAAAATAAATCACCAAATCGCTCCATTATTGAATTATTGAATTATTGAATTATTGAATCTTTGAATCTTTGAATTCTTAAATCTTTAAATCACAATATCACCAAATCACTAAATCATCAAATTAAAATGAAAATTGGAATATTAGGTTGTAGAGGCATACCAAACCACTATGGAGGCTTTGAACAATTTGCAGAATACCTTTCGAAAGGCTTAGTAGTACGTGGTATGGAAGTGTGGGTTTATAATTCTCACAACCATCCATTCAAAGGGAATAACTGGAAAGGAGTTAATGTAATTCATTGCTACGATCCTGAAGATAAAATTGGCACAGCAGGGCAGTTTATATATGACCTTAATTGTATACTGGATAGTAAGAAAAGGGATTTTGATATAATATACCAGTTAGGAAATACAAGTAGTTCGATCTGGCATCGATTTCTTCCATCAAAACCATTTAGGATTTGTAATATGGATGGTTTAGAATGGATGCGGTCAAAGTATTCAGATAAAGTTAGAAAGTTTTTAAAATATGCTGAGAGGTTAGCAGTTAAAAGTAATGATCTTTTAATTGCTGACTCTGAAGCTATACAAGATTATCTGCTAAAAACATATAATGCACCTTCAACTTTTATTCCTTATGGTGCTGAGGTATTTAATGACCCAGATGTGACTAAGCTAGTTCCTTTTAATTTAAAATCTAAAGAATATTTATTATTAATTGCCAGGCTTCAGCCTGACAATCATATTGAGGAGATAATTAAAGGAGTACTGTTATCTAAAACTGAATTGCCATTATTGGTTATAGGGAATTATAAAAATAGTTTCGGACAATATATATATAATAATTATGTATCGGACAAAGTGAAATTTCTAGGACCTATTTTTGAATTGGACTTGTTAAATCAACTTAGATATTATTCTAAAATATATTTTCACGGGCACTCTTCGGGTGGTACAAATCCATCTTTATTAGAGGCTATGGCCTCTTCAAGCTTAATATACGCGCATGATAATGTTTTTAACAGAGCAGTACTGAAAGAAAATAGCTTTTATTTTAAGGATGCAATAGATATTGCAGAGCTCATAAATAAAGATATTGATGAAAATTCAAAACTATCATGGATTACAGCAAACATTAATCAGCTTAAAAGTGTTTATAATTGGGAAAAAGTAATTGATAGTTATTATGAGTTATTTACTGATGTAAATAAACAAAGAAATTAAATTAATATCTTTTTAATTCAAATTCATTAGCTATCTTTGCAAAGAAATAAATTAGCTTAAATTTTACGTTTAATGATTTTCTGAAATAATTATAATAAATAATTAATAGTTGTAATAAATGAAAAAAAATAAAAATATTCCAAAGAAAAAATCGGATTTATTCTCTTATTTCTTTTTTTTAATTTTAATTGTATTGATCCCAAATTTATTTTATTCGGATGCAATGGATGAAAAATTAGAAATAAGAATGCTTGGGCTGGGAATATTTCTTTCAATAGTTTTTCTAATAGCATTGTTCAGTAAAAAAGAAACAATAATTAAACAAAATGAATTAAAGATATTAAAAAATCCAGTTGTTTTAATTTATACTTTCTTTATTTTATTTATTGGCCTTTCTATTTTTTGGTCCACTAATAAATCTGAGGCATTGTATGAATTTCTTAAAAGACTTGCCTTTTTTGTTTTGTTTTTATATCTTATCATTTATGTATTACCGAAAGAAAATAGTAGAAGCGCCTTAATAAAATCATTTATTATTTTCTCTATTCTGATATCTTTAGTGGGTGTTTTTCAAATTTTTGGTGTATTACTTGACTCTAAGTTTAATATAGGAGCTATATATTCTATAAAAGGTAATTTTGCGCATAAAAATATTTATTCAGAAGTTCTGTTTATTACTTTTGCCTTCACTTTATATGGTATAACATTATTTGAAAAAGCATGGAAGAATGCTGCAATAGCTGGAACACTTTTGAATATTTTATTAATAGTGTTTTTAATGACACGTGCTATCTGGACAGGCTTTTTTGTAGCACTAATATTTTCAATTATACTTTATGTCTATTTTGCAAGAAAAAATGATAAAGTAAATAAGTTAAAACCTATTTTTCGTTATTTAGCAATTACTTTCGGAGTTGCTATAATAGCTGTAATAATTATATTATTGACAGATAAAAATAAAACTATTCAACATCAGTTTTCAAGTGCGGGTAATTTTAAAGAAGGAAATACTTTTTATAGGGTTAATCTATGGAAAAAATCATTATCTCTGGCAAAAGAATATCCTGTTTTGGGCGTTGGAGCCGGAAACTGGAGAATAGAAATACTTAGATATGATCTAGAAGTTTATACGGAAGGAGGGAAGACTATGCCTGATAGATCTCATAATGATTTTCTACAGGTTTTTGCTGAGAATGGAGCTATTGGATTATTATCATTCCTTTCAATTTTTATTTTTTTATTGTATTTTTGTATTAAGACGTTAAAGAAGGCAAAGAACCCTCACGATAGTTTTTTTATAATAATATTATTTTTTGTTTTGCTAGGCTATATCGTAGATTCGTGTTTTAGCTTCCCTCGCGAAAGAATAGAATTGCAAATATTCCTGAATGTTATTTTTGCTTTAATTGTATTTGAATACAATAAGTTTAAAGTTGACAACAATACTTTAGAAAAGAAATCGCAAATTTCAATACAAGCAATTTTAGCTGTTGTGCTTTGTTTGATGATAACAAGTAGTTATGCTGCTTATAAAAGATTAAGTTCTGAAGTTGGGGTAAAAAAGATATATGCTTACGACAAATTAAAAAATGATGATAAGATTATCAAAACAGCTGATGAAATTTATTCTGCTTTTTCAACAATTACTCCTTATGGTGATCCCATATTAGGAATTAAAGCAAGATCGTTATATAAAACAGAAAGTGATTCAAATCTTGTACTTGAAGCATTTGAAGGTTCCTTAAAAGATAGTCCTCATCATTTACAAACGTTTAATGATTTGGCAATATTTTATATGATAAATAAGAATTATTCAAAAGCGTTTGAATATTGCAAGATTGCTTTACAATATGCTCCTTACGATAATCAAACATTAATTATTAAATCCAAGATTTATTTATCTTCAGACAAAATTGATGATGCATATAATATTCTTAGAAAAATAAATCCAAACAGAGATCCAAGTAATCTTCAGGATTATAAAAAAACTGTAAACTTTATTTTAATTAATAAAGTAATGAAGATCTTTTCTCTGACAAAAAATGATTACTTTAATTCATTTCTTAAATCCAATTCAGAGAAACCTGAATTTCTATATGATATATATGCTAAGTCAGTTGCAAATAATGAAATGTTCGAAAGGGTATTACTTGATACAATTATTCCACTATGTGACCAGGAAAAGATAAATAATGATGAATCTATCAAACAGCTTAAATTAAAATTAAAATTCTAAAATTCTAATTTCTATGCTTAAAGATAATGAAAGATTTTATAATAATGCACTTGCACTTTTAGATATTCTCCTTTCTTTAATAGCATTTTTCTTTGCCTACAGTTTGCGTGTATTTATTGTTGTTAAACATGCAGCATATTCACACCAATATTTATTGTTAGGCGTCTTAATTATTCCTACTTGGTTTGTTTTACTTAAAGTTATAAGTGTTCAGTCTTCACATAAATTTAAGGCTTATTCAGTAGTGTTTTTAGAATACTGCCTGGTAGTTATAATAGGGGTGAGTATATTGTTTATATTTATCTTTACTTTTAAACTTGATTTTATTAGTCGTATTGCAATTTTTATATTTGGGTTAACAGATTTGTTATTATTATTCATTAGTAAAATTGTATTGATTAGTTATGCTAAACGTTCGTTCATTAGAGGTAAAAATATTAAACAGGTTGTTTTGATTGCTGATGATACATCAATCCAATTTATTGAAAAAATAATATCAAGAAAATATTTAGGTTTTATTATTCATGCTATTGTTTCAGAATCTGAAGAAATTATTAATAGATATTCAAGCGACTATGAGATAATAATCAATGAAAAGGAACTTGATAAGATAATGACAGAACATGTAATAGATGAGATTATCTATTGTAAAAGCGAAATCAATAATCAACAAATTAAGAATCTGATCTATTCTTGCGCTGAAGTAGGAGTAACACTTCAGTTACATTCTGAATTATTCAATATTATTGCTTCAAAATCACATTTGAATTATCTTGACGAACTACCATTGATGACATTTGATGTAACTTCATCTGACTACTTTGCATTGTCAATAAAGTTGGTGTTCGAATACTTATTCTCAATTCTGGCTGTCCTTGTTTTTTTTCCTTTTTCATTAATAATTGCTTTCTTAATAAAAATAGAATCCAAGGGTCCTGTTTTATATAAACAAAAACGTGTGGGTTTACATGGAAGGCTCTTTACTATGTATAAATTCAGGACAATGATACAGAATTCTGAAGTGCTTAAAAAAGAGCTTGAAAATAAGAATGAAGTTGATGGACCTGTTTTTAAAATTAAAAATGATCCACGTGTTACAAAGATTGGTGCAATCTTAAGAAAAACAAGTCTAGACGAATTTCCTCAGTTTATTAATGTTATACTTGGGCATATGGCTGTTGTAGGGCCACGCCCACCAATACCTGAAGAAGTGGTTTTATACGAAAGAACACAGTTGAGAAGACTCTCAGTTAAACCCGGAATCACATGTATATGGCAGGTATCCGGTAGGAATAATATAAGTTTTGATGAATGGATGAAACTTGATTTGCAATATATCGATAATTGGTCTATTAGGCTGGATGTTATTCTAATTTTTAAGACTATTAATACTATCTTTAGGGGAACTGGATATTAATAAAAAATGAATAATATTGTTTTAAAAAAATAAATGTAAACATTGAACAGTATTTAAACAAACTATTACCTTTTAATTTTTTAATTTATGAACAAAAAAGTACTTAAGAAAAATATGAATGTTAAAATGCAAGATCAGCAAAGCGAACCTGCTAAAAGATCTTTTAGTGTTTTTAAAACTGCTTTTATTTGTTTCCTTTTTTCTTTTTTGTTATACTCAAATACAATTAACCATGGATTCGTCTTGGATGATCATAGTGTCCTTGATAAAAATACAGTTGTGGAAAAGGGTATTCAGGGAATCCCAACTATTTTAACAACTACCTATCGATATGGATCAAAAATACTATATGATAATCTTTACAGACCTTTTTCTCAAATAATGTTTGCAATTGAATGGCAAGTTTCTCCTAACAATCCTTCATTACATCATTTTCTAAATGTATTATTTTATGCTTTGTCTTGTTTCTTGCTTTATATAGTTCTAAGAAAATATTTGAGTAAAGTACATGCACTTATCCCATTAATCATTACTTTACTTTTTGCTGCACATCCCATACATACTGAGGTTGTTGCAAATATAAAGAGCAGGGACGAGATAATGGCTTTCTTTTTTATCATGCTTACATTATTATCTTTACATATATGGTTTACTAAAAATAAATGGTGGAGTTTGGTTATTGCCTTTGTAATGTATACTATTGCTATCTTCTCTAAAGAAGGAGTTATTACG
>CAIWDQ010000611.1 GCA_903911455.1 uncultured bacterium | reverse complement strand
CGGCAAAAGTTTTGGGCAAGGCGCATGTGCTGATGCAGATACTTTAAAAAGTTTTAATACTTTACAAGAGTATTATATGAACAGTAATGAATATTGGCTTACTTTTAAAGCCGATTCATCATTATTTGAATTAACTATTCTACCACCATCGCATGTGAATGCAATTAATATTTCAAAAATTTATCTTTTTAAAGGCAATTGCAATAATCTTACTTTAATTGATACTATGAATTTAGAGATGAACTTACTTTATAAACAATTACAGACTGGTAATAATTATTTTATACAGGTAAAACAAACTACTACTAATAATGGATATTTTTCATTACTAACTTATAATAATTTAAAATCAAATTCTACACCATTACAACCATGTAGCCCTCCTTTATGCCAGATTAATCCAAATGGAGATTTTGAGATCACTACAACCGAGTTAGATTCCATACTTACAATATCTAATACTAATAATCCTCTTATTTATAATAGTTCAATTATAAACCAATCACTATATGATTCAGAATATTGGTATCTTTTTTATCCAACTAATTACACTAGTTGCTGCAACTGGTTTGCTTGTCCTGGAGGAGGTGTTAAAATTGCAAGAGATTTTGTTAATATATCTCATAAAAATCATCTTTTTTTGTCAAGTGGAGGTTATTATGGAACTGGTGCTGCTGCATTCACAAAGTTAAAAGGAACATCAATAGCTGGTGGAGGAATTGGTATATTACAAGATGTTCCTTATAATTTGTACGTTGATTATAAATTAAATGATTCTTTATGGAAAGTTGATAGTACTAATCATAATTCTAATTATTATCCTGGTAGTTCAGGTTTTTCTGTATATCTTGCAAAAGATACAGATTATGATATTGGATACAATGCAGGTTATAATTGTGATTATGCTGCTGGAAAAGGTTTTTTTATTGGAAGAGTTTATAATAATGGATATTATGGTTGGCAAACTGCTTCTATTCAATTACCATCAAATTTTGGAATAAATAATATTAATGATTATAACACTCTTTTATTTATAAACGAATATGATTCTACTCGAACAGGTTTTCAACAAGTAAGAATTGATAATGTTGTACTTAGTCCAACAATATCACACTTGGGTAATTTCGCACAAATAAACTGCCCAGGTAATCCATTTTTTATTACAGAAAATGCTAAATTCACAAATATAGTTAATTGGGCATGGTCTTGGAGTGCTAGTTCAGGGAATATGGTTACTCAGATTGATTCGTTACATAATAGCACTATAAGTACAATTACAAATGTAACTACTGAATATTCAGTTAATGCTACTGATCAAAATGGATGTCATTATAAAGACACTGTTGATGTTAATTTCTTTCCTCTTTCACATCCACCTACAATTTTAGGTGGTAATAATAATTGTGATAAAACGTCAGTATATACTGCTTCAAATTATGATGGCTCAAATTACTTTTTTTGGAATATCGTTAACGGTACTTATACAAATATGGGAAATTCAATCAAAGCTGTATGGTCTGATTCAATAACAAACGATAATCCAAGCAAAGTAATTCTTATATATAGAGATGCTAATTATTGTAAATCTCAAGCTGATACATTATTAATTTATAAATGTTGTAATTATGATAGTACAATTGTAAATATACACGATAAAACTATAACTTCATCATCACAAATACCATCTGGCATATTTTTTTTAAACGGCACTTTAACAATTGATACAAACATTATTTTTAATCAAAATAATATCCTAATGGGGCCTCAAGCAAATATTATTATTAATCCTAATCATACATTAACAATTGATCAATATTCAATTTTGAGCGCTGGTTGTAAATATATGTGGGATGGTATTTATGTTAATAATGGATTATCTGAAATTGATGTCAAAGGAAATTCTATAATAAAAGATGCTGTTAATGGTTTGGTTTCTGTGAATGATGGAATCATAAAATTAGATAGTGCTAATTTATTGGATAATTATAATAATGTTAAAATTATTAATTCTATCATATCGCCTTACCCCGGTTATATTAAGAGTACAACAATTTCTGGGATTTCCCAATTGAGCTATCCTCCATACCAAGGCATCAAAACTTATTCGGGTGTATATTGCGACAGTGTATTAGATTTAACTATAGGTGATTATACTTTAGTTGATTATAAGAATGTTTTTAACACTATGCAATATGGAATATTGGCAATGAAATCGAATATTAATGTATTTAATAATGAATTTGATAGTATTTTTACTGTCCCTTCATTTATTGGTTATGGTCCATCATGGAATCATAATTCACCAATACCCGTTAACTTACATCCTATCCCTATTTTTAAATATTATCCTGATGGTGCTATCTATGCAGTACATAATTCATATAATTATTCTAACACTTTAATTGTAGGTGATAATGATAACCTGAAAAGAAATTATTTTAACAACTGTGCAACTGGGATACATACATACAATTATAATGAGTTTATAACTAATAATAATTTTACAGATTGTAAAATTGGTATAAGTTTATTAAATCCAAATTACGGTTCAATAATATATAATAATCATATTGATCAATCGTCTTATCAAACAGTTAATCGTGGAACAGGTATACTTGTTCAAAATACATATACAGTTCCAACTAAAATTACAATTAGGGGTAATACAATAAATCATCAACGTAATGGATTGTCATTGATTAGTCTTGAATCGGATAATAGCCACAGTAACGGAAGAAATGTTATTATTGACAGCAACAAAGTAAATTACTTATTTCCACATTTCCCTTCACCTGACAATATTTCACATGGCATATATGTAGCTGTTACTGATACTATAACAGGTATTCAAATTCATAATTGCGATCAAATTTTAATAAATCAAAATATTATTAACCGTAATATGCCTGTATTAGGTGCCGAAAGCAACACTATACGCGGTATTTGGACTTCCGAAAGCAAGGGAGCAAATATATTACAAAATGCAATGATACATATGGGAAGTGGTATTTTAACAACCGGGCAATTGATAAATACACAATACAACTGCAATTCGTTGGACAACGATTTCTTTGGTATTCAGTTTGGGTTCAACTCTTATATTAGTGATCAGGGAAGACCTAACGGTTATAATCCGGCTAATTATTGGAATGATTGTAGTGATAATAGTGCTTTAAGAATTTATGGTGGTGCTGGGACTTTAGATACATCTTTTACTTATTATTTTAATCCAAATGCTGGTTCAAATTATGTAGTTAGTCCAGCTCAAATGATTACAAATAAAACAATTTACCTTGTTCCAAATCCAGGAGATTCAACTTATTGTAACTATAGTGGTATAGGATTACTTCCATTTGGTGGTAGTATAACCTCTGCATCAGCACGCGATGCGGCTTTATTACAAATAGTAAGAGATAAAATATATTACGGTGCTTTGCAAGATGAATATAAAATAAAAGCAATGGAATATGCTTATAAACTATTAGCAAGCAATCCGAGTTTAATTAATATGGGCGGTACTGATGATAATTTGTATTTACAATTCTATAATGAAGTTCAACAATCGGCTATTGCTAAAACATTAGACGAACGAAGAGCAATGTACGATCATGATCTGGATCTTGCAAAACACAAACTATCGCAAATTGCGGATATTAATACCATTAATCATAATCGTATAATTGTTGATAACATTTATCTGAATACTTGGGCTCAAGATATTTATGATTTAACAGACGATCAGACTTCAACTTTATTTGAAATTGCAATTCAAGCACCTTATGCTGCCGGCGATGCAGTGTATACAGCTAGAGTGATGCTTAATATTAATCCTGCTGATTTTGCTTTAGATTATGTTAAGCCACCACATAAAGTACCACAAGTATTAAAAGAAAATACCGTTAAAGTATATCCTAATCCTGCCAAAATGCAATTTACGTTAGAATTTAATGATGTCATCAGTAGTAATGCGAATATTCAAATTTATGGTATTATGGGCAATCTAGTTCTTAATGATTATATGCCACAAGGTAATTACACTAAAAATATTGATGTAAGTAAACTCAAATCAGGTTTTTATTTTTATAGAATAATTATTAATGGAACAATAGTTTCGTCAGGAAAAATAACTATTTTAAACAAATAATACTTCCTTTTTCAAGTAAATCCTGTCTATACGACAGGATTTACTTATTTTTGTATTTAATTTATGGATGCAGCTAAAAACATATTTATAATAATTCTTCTAAATTGGTGCTTAACAGCCAGTAGTCAAATAACTGGGACTAATATGGTTCAGAACCCATCATTTGAATTATTTTATAATTGTCCTCAAGGTAGTAATAATTTATATGAAGCAAAATATTGGTGGGGATTTAGTACAGAATATTATAATGCTTGTTCAACAAGTGGACTTGGAGTTCCATTAAATTATTCTGGATTTCAAAATGCTTATACTGGTGTTGCTTATTCAGGTTTTATTATTTACTCTCATAATTCATTTAGTTTAGATTATAGAGAAACAATAAAGACTAAAATAAGTGATTCTTTAATTCCAAATAAAAGATATTGTACAAATTTATTTCTATCTTTAGCAAATGGCACTATTATACCAAATAATTATATTTTACTAGATTCAATCGGCATGCTTTTTACAAAAGACTCAGTACCTGATATTGTTACTCCAATTTTAACAATTGGTATTAAAGTTCAGAATAATATAGCTAGTCTGGACACTTTAAACTGGTTAAAAGTTTTTAATAGTTTTATTGCAAATGGTGGTGAAAAATATTTAACTATAGGTAATTTTGATAATATAGTTAATTGGCCTTCTGGGAAGCAAGGCGAAATATATGTTTATGTAGATGATGTTTCAATATGTGAGTGTAGTTTTCAGGTAAATCTTGGGAAAGTAAGAACTTTATGCGATGGAGAAACAACATTGCTTAATGCAAGTATGCCCGGTGCAACTTACTTATGGCAGGATGGAAGTACAGATAGTACTTTTTTAGTTACAAAACCAGGGAAGTATTGGGTGCAATGTTATTTTTCCAAATATAATATTACAACTTCGGATACTATATATATAACAGAAGGCAATTGTAATCCTACAATTTATATTCAAAATAGTTTTACTCCAAATGGAGATGGAATCAATGATATATTTAATATAATAACTGATGTTGAAATTAACGATTTTAAATTAATAATATATAATCGTTGGGGACAACTTCTATTTGAAAGTACAGATATAAATAAATGCTGGGATGGAACTTATAAAGGTAAAGCTGTTCCTTTAGGAGTTTATGTTTACGTTTTAACTGGTACTATAAAAGGCACAAACGAACAAATTAATAGAACAGGAACTGTAACGGTTTTAAGGTAACACCTCTCATAATTCTTCTCTTTCATTATCGAATAGGTGCCTTTTAGGAAGGAAAAATAATTGAAGTATTTAACATTTGATTAAGGAAGGCTTTTTTTATTGAAGATATTCAAATTTTTAAAATAAATTAGTATTTTTTGTAACGTTTTTCACTTTTTTGAGTCTAT
>CAIWDQ010000610.1 GCA_903911455.1 uncultured bacterium | reverse complement strand
TTTCTTCACAGAGAAGCCAACCAATAATTATTTGGTCGACTCCCCCGTTGAAGACTTTTTTGTTCATGACAAAATTAATACTTTTGTAGACTCATTTAATAACCATCAGAAAAATAGTCCAGTTTTATAGGGGTTAATACACTTAGTCTTTTATCGTAATTCGTAATTCGTAATTCGTAATTGTTTACAGCCTTTTTAAATCTGAGGTCCGGCAGCCACTAAGCGTTTGCCTTCATCATTATCAGTAAAACTCTCAAAGTTCTTGATAAACTTCTCAGCCAATCCAATTGCAGCTTTATCCCATTCCTTAGGATCTGCCCATAGATTACGAGGGTTTAATAACTCACTCTTAACTCCATTTACCGATTTAGGTATTGATAAATTAAAGAAAGGTAAGGTTTCGAACTCTGCATTCTCAATAGAACCATCAAGAATAGCATCAATAATAGCACGGGTTGAAGGAATGTCGATACGTTTGCCGACGCCATAAGCACCACCAATCCATCCTGTATTAACAAGATAAGCAGTAGAGCCATGCTCTTCCATCTTACGTATCAATTCTCTTGCATAAACAGTAGGATGCAACAATAAGAAAGCCTTGCCATAGCATGAAGAGAAAGTTGGAGTAGGTTCTTTAACACCTCTTTCGGTACCCGCAACCTTTGCAGTATAACCACTCAGGAACTGGTATTGGGTTTGATCCATACTTAATTTAGAAACAGGAGGCAATACTCCAAAAGCATCAGCAGTAAGGAAGATAACCTTTTTAGCATGACCACCCTTTGATACCGGTTTTACAATATTATTTATATGATAAATAGGATAAGAAACTCTTGTATTCTCTGTCTTTGATCCATCAGCAAACAAAATCTCTCCAGTGTTTTCGTTATACACAACATTCTCTAACAAGGCATCACGTTTAATAGAGTTGAAAATATCAGGCTCGTTTTCTTTACTTAAATTAATAGTCTTAGCATAACAACCACCTTCAAAATTAAACACACCGTTATCGTCCCAGCCATGTTCATCATCACCAATCAATAATCTCTTTGGATCGGCTGATAAAGTAGTTTTACCTGTCCCGGATAAGCCAAAGAAAACAGCAGTATCACCTTCTTTGCCCATGTTAGCCGAGCAATGCATTGAAGCAATTCCTTTTAATGGTAAGAAATAATTCATCATAGAGAAGAATCCTTTCTTAATTTCGCCACCATACCATGTACCACCAACAACTGCAAACCGTTTTTTAATATTAAATACTGTATATACTTCAGAATTCATATTAAATTCCTGCCATCTTTTGTTTGTAGCTTTGCAAGCATTTAGCATAACAAAGTCAGGAGTAAAATCTTTCAGTTCTTCTTCAGTTGGGCGGATAAACATATTCTTTACAAAGTGAGCCATCCATGCCAACTCAGTTACAACTCTTATCTTAAGTCTGGTATCAGGGTTAGTACCTGCAAACCCATCCTGAACGTATACTCTTTTACCGTTCAATTGATTTACTGAATTATCATAAAGATAGTTCCAAACTTCTTCAGATATTGGTTTATTATCTGATGATTTGCGTAGAGGATTAGCCCACCAAACATTATCCTTTGACTCTTCTTCTTCAACTATATATTTATCTTTTGGAGAACGACCGGTAAAGATGCCTGTATCAACAGTAACTGCACCTAAGTTTGTTTCAAAACCTTTTTCAAACCCTTCTAACGAAGGATCAGTTTCATGTTTGTAAAGTTCTTCATACGAAAGATTATAATATATTTCTTTCGGATCGGTAATTCCATATCCCTTTAAAGCTTCTTTAATTGGCTCCAGATTATTAATCATTATAATTTATT
>CAIWDQ010000609.1 GCA_903911455.1 uncultured bacterium | reverse complement strand
GTTGTTCAAACTTTAAGAGGATATCTTGGTGATTCAGTCTTTTTTCCTGCAGTTAAGCAAATGCTTAATCAATATGCTTATAATAATATATCAACTGCTCAGATGCGAGATTTTTTAACTAATTATACCGGTATAAATATGAATGATTTCTTTAATTTTTATGTTTATAATCCGGGCTTTACTCATTTCTCTATTGATTCAGTTGTACCCATAGTACCTACTGGAGCAACTGTATATGTGCGTCAGAAGTTAAAAGCTGCACCTTCTTACGCAAACTCTAATATTGTAGAAGTTACTTTGATGGATAATGCCTGGCATACTTATACTGATACTATTCATTTTTCGGGTATGATTGGCATGAAAGTCTTTCATCAACCCTTTGTTGCAAAAGCAGCTATGATAGATCTTAATGAGAAGCTTGCTGATGCTACTACCGATAAATATGTGATTGTAAAAGACACAGGTCTTGTTGATTACTCCGAAAGTTTCTTTAAACTTAATGTTAAAAATATTAATGATTCTGCTTTTGTGCGCATCGTTCATAATTGGGTTGCCCCTGATCCATTTAAAGCTCCTATGGGAGATATTAAAAGGATTACACCTAATCGTTATTGGTCGGTACAAGGGATATTTCCTAATGGTTCTGATATAAAGGGAAGGTTTTATTATGATTGTTATACTAATGATTATATTGATTATCCATTTATGATTTCGCATCAATCTTACGATTCATTAGTTTTGCTATACCGTAAAGATGCTGGTGATGATTGGCATTTTGCTAACTTTGTTTTGAATGGTGATATGTTTTCAGGTTATCTTGAAACATCTAATCTAATGCAGGGTGAGTATGTTTTAGGGGTAGGTCGTCCGTTTCAGTCTGGGATTAATTTCATACCAAAAGAAAAGATATTAAATGTTTATCCTAATCCTTCCGACAACTATTTTACCATAAGCATCACTAATGATAATACTGATTCAGAACTTTTTATTTATGATGTTAAAGGTGTTTTGATTGATTCAATTACTGTTGCCAAAGGAATGCAGCAAATAAGCTGGCATCCGCATACTACTACTAATGGAAGTTATTATATCAAACTTATTGATAAAAATAATAAAGTATTAGCTACTGAGAAGCTTATTATTACAAAGAAGTAAATATTATTTTTTACCAACAACCAGTTGGAGCTTAAATTTAATCTTATTTGGTTCAGTCAATTCGTCATTAGATTGCCCCCCTTGATGACTTTTCCCCATTCTACCACCACCCATGCCTTGACCTCCCATCCGACTGCCACCACCCATTCTACCTTGATTCATTCCCGGACTTGATGATGCCCCTTCCATATTATTATTTTCACTTTTATGCTGCATCTCGATTCCATTTATCGTTATACAGATATCCAGAACTTTGGATGTATCTGATAAATCAAGATTGTCTTTATAAAAAGTTTTAAATGGGATGCTTGCTTTATAGTACATAGTATTGTTTAAATCCCAATCGAGATTAACA
Source organism: uncultured bacterium (assembly GCA_903911455.1). GTDB lineage: Bacteria > Bacteroidota > Bacteroidia > Bacteroidales > JACABE01 > JBAXLO01. Next base: position 9,115 of record CAIWDQ010000609.1, on the reverse strand, counting down.
TTTAACCCATAATCATTTTTTAAAGGAAGTATCATTCCAATTTGTGGTTTAAATCCTGATAGATGAAGCTCCTGATATTTGGATTTAAACTGCATTTTCAAAGCATTAATATCTTTGCCTTGCGGTATACCTTGCTGTTTTCTTTGGTCAGGGGTGCCTTGTTTATCTTGTATACCCATAGCTAATGGGTATATAATATTAGCAGGAAGTAACTTTTTACCAATATTACCTATACTTAATTGCATTCCTGCACGTATAAGCTTAAACTGTGTAAATTCCTCTGTGGCTTTTATACAAATATAAAGGTTTTGATTATCATTGGTAACAGAATATTGGAGTCTGGTTTTGTTATCATAAAATCTTAATGTCTCCATATTCGAAGAGTCAATCTTTTCGGTAAAAGAAGTTGTTTGGAAAGTACTTTGGTATATTTCAGTACTACATGAAGTAATCATAATGATTGCAAATGCTGCAACCATAAAAAAAGCAAGAATTTTTTTAATCATTTAATAGAAATTTTTACCAGCCATAGTTATTAAATCCACCACCAAACGGATAATTGGAACGGAACATTGGGTAGTTAATTCCATTTAGTCCAGTTGGTGGGCGACCACTTGACTGAATGAAGTCGGCACTCATAAATATGTTATCACTTATTTTAAAATCAACCCCAATCTGGTTAAAACTAAATGGATTATTGTTAGGATTGCTTGAATTTGTTATCTCTCTGAATGTAGTCCCTCTTATTTTTATCCTATTGTTAACTTGATAATCTCCTTGAAGATATATAAACATCTGAGTTGAATTAGGTACGGTCGAAGTAGTTCCTTCATTATAATTATAGTACATCATATTATTAAAATTACTATTGAGAGCTATAGTACCAACAGTTATATTTAATTTAGGAGTTAAGCTAAAGTTAAGTTGAGGTGCTACATAAGTGCTGAACACGCTACTATTTCCAAACGACATTACACTAGCTCCTGTTTGAAAAGAGAAGTGCATATTTTCTGTTGATGCAAAATGCTTTTTAATATACGACTTTTGATAAGTATTTGAATAGTTATTATTAATAACCGTTCCGTTAGTATCTGTTTTAGGAAAACCTTCATCCGAAACTTGAGCTATCACAGGAAAAGCTAAGATTATATTAAATAATAATATTATTAATGTTTTCATTTTGATAAATTTTTTAAACATCATTGAATTATGATATAACTAATTCATATAAGAATTATTGCAAAGGTACTACATTTATTACATGATAGTAGTTAATATTAAGTTAAATTTTAATAAAAGGTCATTATTTGACTTATTTAATGATATTATTTTTTAAAATGACATTTGTATTTATTTTATCTATAACAATTCCAAATTATAAATTGAACTTAGATGTTGTAAGTCCTCTTTTCTTTTTGTAAAGTATTTATTTATAATTATAATCTGTTGTTCTACTCATAACAAGAAAATCAATTAACAAATATTTAACAATATCTATTGGTAACCTTTTGTTTCGAAATGCAATTAAGAGTTTAATTATGTATTTTTAAGTAATAATTAACGACTTTTTAAATATTTATTAATAAAGAATCAAATCCTTAATTCTAATTAATAACAAACAAAGTTTTTATAATTTAATATTATTTTAATATGCCTATAAACAAAACAATAAAACTAAGGGGGGTTGATATTTCATCCTATCAACCAATCCCTGATCCTGCTAAACTAAACATTTCTAATCTTGCATTCTGTTGGGTTAAAGCTTCTGAAGGAAAATCTTCTCCATCAACAAATTTTGTTCAACAATATGAAGCTGTGGGGAAATCAGCATTGCTAAGAGGGCCATACCATTTCTTTAGAAATAATGATGATGGAATTGAACAAGCTAAGTATTTTGCTTCAATTGCTTTAAAAGAATATTATGTTGATGATCTGCCTCCAATGATTGACGTTGAAGATAATATCCATAATGATATTCCTGCATCAACATCTGTTAAAAGAATAAGAGATTTTATTGATCAAGTGGTTAATGATTTTGGAGTACAACCTGTTATTTATACTAATTATTATTATTGGAGAGATCATTTAGGTAATCCTACCGGATTTAACAAGTCACCTTTATGGCTTGCGTCATATTCAACCAATCCACCATCATTACTAAAAGATTGGAATAAAATGACAATCTGGCAATATACAGATAAATATAATTGTGATGCTTTTCCTAAGCCTATTGATGCAGACTACTTTTACGGTAGTATAGAAGATTTATGGTCAATAGCAGAATTAGTGTCCTTTAGCAAAAGATCTGAATATCATCCTAAAGTAGAAGCGATTCAACAAGGACTTACCGATAAAGGATTCGATACACATGGTGTAGATGGTATGTTTGGTAATAATACTGAAAAAGCACTTATCAGCTGGCAACAAGCAAATGGCTTTACTACAAACGGAGCAATTGATGCAACACAATGGGCTAGATTATTTGATATAAAATATTTTTAAAATTGAATTAATAATTATAAAAACCCGGATGCCGAAAAGGGTATAGAGTAGGCAAAACTAAACTATTAATAATTATGAGTAATTTTATCAGTTATGGATGGCAACCCGATCTTCCGGACCATCGCGATTTAAATTATGCAGCACCTGCCCCAGTATTAGTCAAACTCCCTAAGAAAGTTGATCTTCGTACGAATTGCCCTAAAGTATATAATCAAGGACAATTAGGAAGTTGTACAGCTAATGCTATAGGAGCTGCTATAGAATTTGAGTTGTTAAAGCAGAAGTCTCCTGATTTTATGCCTTCACGTCTTTTCATATATTATAATGAAAGAGCAATTGAAAACACAATAAATTCAGATAGTGGTGCACAGATAAGAGATGGTATCAAAAGTGTTAATAAATATGGTGTTTGTCCTGAAACAATGTGGCCATATAATATTAGTGAGTTCACACAGAAACCACATTCATTATGCTATACAGATGCAATGAAACATCTTGTTACATCATACCATAGAGTTAGTAATGATATTAATCAGATGAAAGGCTGTCTTGCTGATGGCTATCCATTTGTTTTTGGATTTACTGTATATGATAGTTTCGAAGGACAACAAGTTGCAAAGACTGGTGATTTAAACTTACCTAAACCAACAGAAAAAGTTGTTGGTGGGCATGCAGTACTTGCAGTTGGTTATGATGACACAACTAAACGTTTTATTGTAAGAAACAGCTGGGGAGGTACTTGGGGACAGAAAGGTTATTTCACTATGCCTTATGACTATCTTACTAATACAAATCTTGCCGATGACCTCTGGACTATTCGTTTAGTTTTGGATAATCCAGCAAATAAGAAAGCAAAGAAAAAGTAGACTAATCTTTAAAATATAAGCAACCCGGATGCCGAAAAGGGGTTTTTAGAGTAGGCAATACATAATAAACTATAATATGAAAAAACAGACATTAAATAAATTTATTTTTATTATTTTATTATCAATTTTGATAGGTTGTAACCATAAAAATCAAAAAAGTAAGGAGACTGGAGTTGATTTCTCTGAATTTATTACTTCTGTTTCCAAATCTACTTATAAAGATTTTCAAGGTAAATCAGACGTTAAAATTGCAGATGAAAAATCTTTTCTTGAAATGAAAAATTATATTTTAACAAGATATAAGGATGTTCATGTTAAGCAAAGTTTTGCAGGGATAGATGGTCAAATTGTAGATTGTGTCCCAATTGAAGAACAACCTGCTTCAAAATTACATGGTAATATTAAATTAGATATTCAGTTAAAGGCTCCTGCTTTTTCTAAATCTGCTAAAATTTCAGAGGAGAAAAACTCACAAAAGCTTCCTGAAAATAATAAATATGCTGATATTACTTTACATAAAGGGATTAAAGATAGGTTTGGAAACGAAATGTATTGTCCTGATGGATTTATTCCAATTAAAAGGATTACGTTAGAAACTTTAAGTCATTACAAAACACTTAATAATTTCTTTGGAAAAGTTGGTATAAATTTAAAACATGGAGAAGTTCCTGCTCCATATGGCGATGGTTATGACCATAATCATGTAATTGGTCGACAAGATGTTGATAATGCTGGCGGAGATTCATGGCTTAACGTATGGAATCCATCTGTTTCCCCAGGTGTAATGTCATTATCTCAACAATGGTTTACAGGTGGTTCTGGAGCTAATCTTCAAACTATTGAAGGTGGATGGCAAGTAGAGCCAGGTATGTATAGCACAAATAATGCATGTTTGTTTATTTATTCAACAAATGCTAATTATTCAAGTGGGAGTGGTGGTTATAATTTAGACAATGGTGCATTTATTCAGATTAGTAATCAAGTTTATTTAGCGGCACCTTTTGATCATTATAGTGAAACAAATGGAGGGCAGTGGGGATTTAATCTTCAATGGAAAAGAAATACTGATGGTAATTGGTGGCTATTTTATAAAGGGCCAAGTGATTATATTGCTGTTGGCTATTATCCTAAATCATTTTATGGTACAGGTCAATTATCTAACTTTGCTCAACGAACTGACTTTGGAGGAGAAGTCGCAGGTTCTCCAAAAGAAGGTCAAATGGGTAGTGGTGCTCAAGCTTCTCAAGGATGGCAGAAGGCTGCTTATCAAAACAGAATATTTTATATTCTTAAGGATAATATTGAAGTTAGTGCATGGTCAAATCTTACAAAATTTGAGGAGAACTCAAGTTGTTACACAGGTGATTTGAACAATATTTATGGGAACTGGGGTACCTATTTATTTTTTGGAGGGAATAATTGTAATTAAATTATTATCCATTTGTATATATTTTAATTATGCTCTAACAATATTTTACTGCCATCTTTTTTAAATATGTGTGCAATTAAGAGTTAAGTTTTAATATAATTGAAGGGTTCCCAAAACTGATATATAATAAATCACAGATCTAAAGAAGTTTGAAAAGATAAAATATAAATGTATTATTAGTCCCCAAAACTAAGTTTTTTAATTATGAATGAATCAAATGACCCAATTTTAATTACTTTTAAAGAATTAAGACAAGCAGTAGGGTGGCTCGGAATCCTTTTGCCTTTTGTTTTATCTATTGGTTTATTAATTATGAATTGCTGTTCGATACAAGATTCTATAAGCCAGTATTATTACACACGCATGGGAAGTTATCTTACAGGTACACTATGTGCAGTTGGATTATTCCTTTTTGCTTACAAAGGCTATCCCGGCGATAGCGATGGAAGATGGTGCAACTTTGCTGCTATATGTGCCTTGGGTGTTGCGTTTATCCCGATGCAATTGAATCCTGCTGATGTTGATTGTTCTAATTGTATTGTTTATTTTACAAATGGAACACCTTGGTGGCGTGTTTTCCACTTTATATCAGCAGCACTCTTCTTTATTACACTTGCATATATTTCCTTATGTAAGTTTACTAAATCAAATAAAGACAGCAAAGATAGAAGTAGAAGGAAACATTCAAGAAACCTTTTGTACAGGATATGTGGCATTACCATCTTTTCGTGTATTCTTGTTTTAGCAGTCTATCATATTATAGGTATGATTAAACCTGAATATAAAGTAAACAGACTTACTTTCTTTATGGAATCTATAATGTTGTTTGCTTTTGGTACTGCATGGCTTGTAAAAGGGGAAGGATTAAGTTTCTTAAACGACAATTAATTTTAATTTTATCAATGTTTAACAATATAGGAGTTTCCCGAATCCCGCACATGTGGGACTTTAAAGAGTAGGGCGCGAATACCGAAAAGCGTATGAGTAGGTGGAATTAATAAATAATTTATATGAAAAAATCTATTTTAATTTTATTACTATTAATGAGTTTTTTTTCAGTTTGTTCTGCAGTTAATACTGAATCAATTATTGATTCAGTTAAAGCTGATTGCAAAAAGCAAATTAATGATTTAAAGACTTCAACGCAAATTGATAATTTAAATAAACAGATAGCACTGCAAGATACTCTTCTTAAAAAATGTGAATCCTCAGCATGTCATGGTAGAGAAGTTACAGGTTGGTTATGGCTTTTTGTATTAACTCCTATACTTCTTTTCTTTTTAGTTACATGGTTTGTAACTAAAAGATTGGCTATTGGATTTAATGTAACCGAAGCATTAAAAGAAAATATCCCTATTATGAATTCGGAACCTAATCCTATATATAATCCTTCAAATTTGGCAAGTCTACAAGCACTGACCAAAGATGCTACAACCGCTGCTGCATGTAGTCCAGCTCTTTCCCCTACTATTCAGACAAGCACTGACAGAAGTGCTCCAAGTAGTAGTCGTTACGCAGCATTAATAACAGTATTTTTTGGTTTAGCAATTATTGCATGTTTTATTAGCTATTATATTTACTCTTATATACTATGTCCAAGCAAACCTATTGATCTTAATTATTTAAGAGACATATTTATTGCTCTTTTAGCAGGTATTGCACCTTATGGGTTTAATCGTTTAGGCGCAGGAATGCAAGGCAAATAATAAATACTAAAACATAAAAGGAGTTTCCCTAATCCCGAACGTGCGGGACTTTAAAGAGAAGGGCGCGTAAACCGAAAAGCGTAAGAGTAAGTAAAAATTTAATAAATAAAAAAATGAATGTTGAAGTAAATATAACTTTTAAAGGAGGAGCAGGTAATGTAACAATTACTGTTTTTAGTAATGGCAATCAAGTTTCTCAAGTAGTTGTTCTGATTTCAGGAACTGTACCGTTAACGAATGTTTCTTCAGGAGATATTATTTCAATTGACGGAATTTCTCCTGCAAATGGGTCTGACATAAGTATTAGTGTATCAACTGATCCACCAACGCCATCACATTATGAAAGTGGTCCAATAATGGATAGTTATATCGTATTATAATTGATAATAAAATGAAAAAACATATTTGTTATATAATTATTTGTTTAGCAATTTTTATTTCTAAACAGAATTTGAATGCCCAAACTAAAGATGTTTCAATAACAATCTTAACAGCCGATTCGTTACCAACCGGAAATAATAAAGATATATTAACCGGATTTTATAATTTATATCTAAATGATTTAACAGGTGTAAATAAAGAGGTTAAATTTTCGTCAAATTTATTTGCAATAATGTTGCGATATAACAAAAATTTAATAATAGACACAAATTACATTAAAAACTCGTGGGCAAAAAGATTTAATATTGATTTTGATGCAAGCTTTGAAAATAGTAATAAGTTAAAAGGTTTTTCAATGGGATTAAAATATGCTATTATTGATAAAAGAGATGTTACTATTTCAAAGAAACTTATTCCACTTGCTTTGGGTAAATTAAAGCTTATACTTGATTTTCACAGATCAGTTATAAGCAAAATAAGTATTATAAAAGATAGTGCACTAAAGAAAAATTATAATGACCAGGCAAAGAAATTTTTCAGTAGTCATGATAGTTTAATATTTGAAAATTTATATCCGGAATTACAAAAAATTATTTTAGAGTGCTCAAAAACAAAGGATGGTTTTGATTTTTCTTCTGTCAAAAACTATTCTAACTTATCTATTGGAATGTTAGCTGATAAAAGCTATAAGGAACTTTTAAAATCATTCCAAAATATGCCTTTATTAGTTTCTTACTTAAACTTAACAACTTTTACTAATAAATTTCAAATGTCTAATATTGATTTAGGTTTAGACTTTTCAAAAGGTATTATTAATCCAAATGCATCAAATAATCTTGAATTGAATATTAAAGGTTCCTTAGGATTCGCTAATGATACAACAAAAGTTAATAAAGATCTTAGTAGAAGTATTGCTAATGGTGAAATAGGTTTAAATTGGGTAATAAAAGGATCGGATAACAGATCAAACATAGAATTTAAGCTTTCTGCAAGTGAAAACTATATTATTTCAGGTTTATATAATTCTGAAAATAAACAATTGTTCACAATGAATGGGACACTTAGATTTAGAATTTCAAATGATTTCTGGTTCCCATTAGAATTTAAATACGATCCAAAAACAGGTAATGTTTTCGGATTAATAAATATATCATCGAATTTTAATTGGTTAAGATTTTAATAAAAAATAGGAGTTACCCGAATCCCGCACGAGCGGGACTTTAAAGAGTAGGGCGCGTATACCGAAAAGCGTATGAGTAGGTGAAATTAATTATTTAAAATGAAAAAGATTCTTACAATATTAATTTTTCTAATATCAGTAGTAGCAATTGGTCAAAATAAACAAAAAGTCTATTTGCATCTTAATGGTTACAAAGGGAACTTATCCTATAGAACAGGATACCCGTTATTTTCGACCTATAATTATTTCTATGTTCATAATCCACAAGGTGATACAAGTGTTTATATAGAAAGCAATGGCGACGATTACTTTATTGAAGATGGAGCTTATGTTGGTAATTCAGCTATGTATTTTCATAAAGCAAACGGACATTTTACATATACAGGACCAAAAGGAGCTGTTGTATTAACAGAGGTTAAGGAAGGAGATCAATTTGTACCTGTTCTCTCATTACAAACTACTACAGTTAAAATCAAAACTAAAGGTTTATATAGTCCCTTTTTGTTTACTGCTTATGCTTTAGTTGATGGACATGCATGGGGAGATGGTAAGAATTATATGTCAAAGAATCAACGTGTCAAATTAATTAAAGGTTTAGTATATGGTGTTGACAACGGATGTTTTAATGTAATATATATACAAGATAGTCTTCTTGTAATCCATCTGCATGATGGATTAATGGATGAAAGTGATACAACTTATACTGCATTTTATTTTATTGTAAATCCTGATGGAACTGTATTATCTTATAATCAAAGGGCTGCTACTAATAAAAGGAATACTTTAAGATTTAACACCGTAAAAGTTTCTATTAATCCCGAATTAATAACTAATGGCAATACAAACAAAGTAAGACTTCCTTATGGTAATGATGCTTTTCATTACATTACAAAACCCACTAAAATTAAAGTATTCAGAGACCTGGCTAATATGGTCTTTTGGATTCCTTTAAATACAAAAATTTTAAGAACTTACTTATATCGTGAAATGTAATATTAATAACTTCGGTTATGTAATTTGTATAATGAATGAGACTTTCACCTTGAAGGTG
>CAIWDQ010000608.1 GCA_903911455.1 uncultured bacterium | reverse complement strand
AGTAATAATAATGCTTTTAGCAGTTTCTTATTCTTGTAAAAAAGAAAATACAGAAACAATACCTTATATTTATGTAAATTTTAATATACAGCCCAACTCTACCATGTATCTTCAGTTAAATACAGTAGGGGGCTGGGTTTATGTAACAGGTGGTTACAGCGGGATATTAATTTACCGACAAAACCAGGAAACATTTCTTGCTTACGACCGTGCTTGTCCTTTTGATTATGCCAACGGATGTCGTGTTAGTGTAGAGACTACTTTTACTACAGCCATTGATTCGTGCTGCAAATCAAGGTTTATGGTAGCAATGGACGGCTCCCCATTATCCGGTTCTAAGGCAACTGTTTCGCTTAAGCAATATCATACTACATACGACGGTACTTATCTTCATGTCTTTAACTAGCTAATATAAATTACGAATTACGAATTGTTAATTCTTAACCAAACTCACCTGCCCTTTAATTATTCCATTTTCTCTTAAAACAACCTTATAAAGCCCTGTTTTTAAATTTTGGATATTTATTTCTTTTTGTGTAGATGCTTTTATAAGCTTTTCTTCATATACTAATTGACCAAGTATATTATATATAAGTATTTCTCCATCAGCATTAATTAATGGATAAGTTATTATTGTTTGTATAGTAGCAGGGTTAGGTGATAACTTAATATAATTAGTCAAACTATTTTCATTTATACCATTAGTATTAAGATTAATTATTTTACACGTTTTATCGTTAACTGAATATGAATCATTAGCTAATGTTGACCATGAACAAAGATTTAATGTTACTCCAGCCGGGGCAACAAATGTTGTATTAAATGTATATTGTATAGTATCTCCTATATTACCTACAGGTGCTAAATATCCTGTCCAAATTTCTTTAAAAATAGGCTGAGAACCTCTTTGAAAACATAAAGTATCCATATAAATTGGTGATGTCCCATAATTACGAAGTACTACTTTTACTTTAACTGTAGAGTTGGTAGCTATCGTATCTAATGGGAGAATTATTTGTGATACACCTACATCATGTGCGGCAGGTAGTACAATTACACCTTTACAAATACTATCATTTGAAGGATTAATATCGTAAGCTGCATGAACCTTTGCACAAATATTGAAATTACCTGGAGTTACATTACAAGGTGTAGCAAAAATAAAATAAGCAGTATTGCCGGGAGCTAAACCTGGTCCTGAATAAGTATCTGTAAAATAAGGACCATTATTAATTGTATAATACATATAGAAATAATTCAAAGTTGTATTTCCATAGTTGTGAAGCTTTATTATTGGATAATAAACATCTCCAACATAAACTATATCTGGAGGACTGACTATAGAATCGATACCTAAATCATTATAACCTCCAACATAAACTGTATAATCGTCAGTTATTCCATAGGTAGCGGTATCGCAGGCATGCAAAAAGTTATAACCCGAAACCATTCTTATTCGTAACCTATGAGATCCATTTGCATTAGTTGGGATTGTTACGTTCTGATTATAAGTTCCACTTGCT
>CAIWDQ010000607.1 GCA_903911455.1 uncultured bacterium | reverse complement strand
TAAATCATTATTTAATTATTCTTAGTTTTAAACCTTAAATTTTTTTTTATTAAAAAGAAATACTACTTTTGCTATCAAATTAACAATAAAAAATAAATAATGAAAAAAGTATTTTTAACAATCGCATTATCAATACTAGTATTGATAACATTTAGTCAAAACAAACCCGCAACTATATCTCCAACCGACACTTTGCCATATACATACCTTGGATTTGGAACAGGTATAAATAATTATGTAGGGATATTAGGGGTTGGAGCTGATATAAGAGTTCATGATAAAATATTTATAAGATTAGGAGCAGGCTTAGGTAGTTGGGGCTATAAATATACAGCTGGAATAAGACTTGAACACACTTATGCTAAAGGATGGGGATTTGGTGCAAGTATATCATTTTGTACAGGATTAAAGAATTTCAAAACTGATTTGGAAACAGTTTCAGGAAATATTGTATCTACTAAAAGCGTAACTCTAGACTTGTTGCAGGCACGAACCTTCAATTTAACAGCTTCTCATAATTGGATAATTGGAAAACATAATAGGTTTTTTCTTGAATTTGGTTATGCAATTCTTTTAGATACAAATCCATATAATGTAATTGATGGAAGTAAATTAACTGATAATGCTAAAACAGTTCTGAAAATGGTTCAACCCGGAGGTATTATTATTGATATTGGATTTATGTTTGGATTGTAGGGAGCTATGTAATAGAACAAAGTCTATTTATTTCTAGAATATTCTATTTAAAACTTCCCAAAAACTTCTTCCATTTTATTTCTGCGGAAATCAAATATTTCGTTTAGTTTTTTTTGTATGATTATTTTATTGGCTATTTGCCCGATAAAATAAAAAGGAGGCATATAATTAACAATATCATGCATCAATACCCCTCCATCAATCTTCTGTAGATGATGTTGATGATGCCAGAATTTATAAGGTCCCTTTTGCTGCATATCAACAAAGTATTCCATCTCTTTTATATGCGTAATCTCGGTAACCCATCTCATTTTAATTCCTGCTAAAGGACTTACATAATATTGAATAATCATTCCCTCATACATTTTGTCAGGCAGATTAGGTGTGATTACATCAAAACCCATATATGGCGGCGTAATATTTTTGAGATTGGCAGGGGAGGAGATAAAATCCCAAACCTGCTCTATAGAAGCAGGTATTTTTTGTGATTGTTCAAAAGTATACATTATATATATTATATGTTACTTTAGTTTCTTTAGGATTGCAAGAGCCTCGTCAACATGCTTTGTAGCATTAACTTGTGAATTGAAGATGTAAACAACTTTACCTTTTTTATCAATTACATATGTTACTCTTCCTGGCAAAAGCCCCAGCAAATTAGTAGGAACTCCAAATAATTTGCGAATAGTATTGCCTTCATCACTCAACAAAGTATATGACAAACGATACTTCTCAGCAAACTTTTTATGACTCTCCACAGATTGTCCACTTATACCTATAATCAAAGCATCAGCCTCATTAAATACTTCAAACTGATCGCGAAAATAACAAGCCTCTTTAGTACATCCGGGGCTATCATCTTTAGGATAAAAATAAATCACAAGATTCTTTTTACCAATAACTGTATCTATATTAAAAAGATTCCCGTTCTGATCTTTCAAAGAGAAATTAGGAATTTGACTGCCAACACTAACTTTATCCATTTTGTTTGTTTTGTTTGATTGTGAATATGATTTAAAATTGAAATAAAGGAAAAATAATACGAAATATATAAGC
>CAIWDQ010000606.1 GCA_903911455.1 uncultured bacterium | reverse complement strand
GGCGTACTTATAGGAGGAATGTGGGTTGCTAATCTTTACTATTGGGGATGCAATCAGTATATAATTCAAAGGGCGTTGGCTGCAAAAAGTATCCGTGAAGCACAGAAAGGATTGGTGTTTGCAGGCTTTATTAAGATATTGTTACCACTTATAGTTGTAATTCCCGGTATCGTTGCTTTCGTTTTAAAAGCACCAATCACCAAGCCTGATGAAGCATATCCATGGTTGTTGCAAAACTTTATACCTTCTGGGGTAAAAGGACTCTGTTTTGCAGCTTTAGTTGCAGCCATAGCAGGTTCGTTAGCAGCTATGATGAACAGTATTTCCACTATCTTCACCTTGGATATCTACAAAGCGATTATCAATAAGAATGCCTCCGAACACAATCAGGTTTATATAGGCCGCACAGCAAGTGTAGTCGCTATAGTTATTGCAATGTCAATAGCACCTTTATTAAGAAACCTTGACCAGGCATTTCAATACATACAAGAGTTCACAGGCTTTGTAAGTCCCGGGGCATTAGCCATATTCTTAATGGGAATGTTCTGGAAACGCGCCACAGCCAACGGAGCATTAGCCGCAGCCATTAGTACATTTGTGCTATCGTTCCTCTTTAAATTCCTTGCCCCCACCCTTCCATTCATGGACAGAATGGGAATCGTTTTCCTATTATGCATGCTGATAATAGTAGTAGTCTCCTACTTTGACGGCTTCACCATAAGCGACAAAGCCGTTAAGATAGAAAAAGGACTCTTCTCAACAAGCAAAGGCTTTAATATAATGGCAGTAATTATCATATTAATATTGGCATTCTTGTATACTTATTTTTGGTAAGAACCTCTCCTAAATCCTCTCCAAAGGAGAGGACTTAAAAAGCAAGGATATTACTAAAGATAGTATGATTACGAATTACAAAATAGAATAAATTAAGAACAAAAGCTTCTTCACTTCCTCTACTTTGGTGAGGGTTGGGGAGAGTTCTTTAAGTTTTAAATATAAAAGAGAAGAAGATTAATTTGAATAATTTTCATTTATGTAAAGAAAAAGTAGTACTTTTGTGTTATGGAAAGAATTTATTTGGATACTTCTGTTTTTGGTGGTTATTTTGAACCTGAATTTGAATTATGGACAAAATTACTAATCGACAAAATTATTAAAGGCGAAATAAAATTGTTATATTCACAATTAACAGAAATTGAATTAAACGGTGCACCTGAATATGTTAAAGATTTAGTAAAACAAATCCCTGATAAACATATTGAATTTATTGCAATAACTGAGCAAGCATATACGTTAGCCGATCAATATGTAAAAGAAAATGTAGTTGGGAAATCAAGTTTAGAAGATTGCCGACATATTGCAATTGCGACTTTAAGCAATGCTGATATATTAGCCAGTTGGAATTTCAAACATATTGTAAATGTTAGTAGAATACGTGGATACAATTCAGTTAATTACAAATTAGGACACAAAATATTAGAAATACGAACACCAAGGGAAATTTTAAGTTATGAGAACTAAAAATAAACAAACAGAAAAATCAACTATTGAGACTTTACGCGAGATACGTGAAAAAGTAAGTAGTGAAACACAAAATATGACTTTTGAACAATTACAAAAGTATATTCAAGAAAAGCTTAAAGAAACAATTCACCCAACTATTAATTGGCAAGAGCAATAGTATTTCATATTATTTTTTTTAATGTTTTTTATATTTATAACCGAAGTCAGGGTTTAAATATAAATGTGGGAAAGAAAGACAAAACATTTTCAAATAACTCAAATCTCCATATATAACTCTGTCTTTACTCCCTCTACTTTGGGGAGGGTTGGGGTGGGGTAAACAAAAAACATGAACATAGAACAACTTACAAAAGTATTTAAACAAAATTTCACGGGAGATTATGCTGTTTTCTCAGCTCCCGGTCGCATAAATATCATTGGCGAACACACCGATTATAACAATGGTTTCGTATTGCCAGGTGCAATTAACAAGACTATTGATTTGGTTATACATATTAATAAGGATAGTAATATTATTAATGCTGTAGCTAATGATCTGAATGAAAAAGAAAGCTTCACAAAAGATACTACCGAAACAAAATACCATTGGACTAAATATATCCTTGGTGTAGTCGGCGAACTTAATAAATTAGGTTGTAATATCCCCGGCTTTGATTGCGTTTTTGGTGGTGATGTTCCTATTGGCAGCGGCATGTCTTCCTCTGCGGCTTTGGAATCTGTTGTAGGGCTAGCTTTAAACGAACTATTAGATTTAAATCTTAGTCGTTTTCAATTAGCTAAAGTCGGACAGATGTCAGAACATAATTATGTAGGTGTTCGTTGTGGTATCATGGACCAGTTTGCTTCTCTTTTTGGTGACGAAGGCAAGCTTGTTAAACTAGATTGTCGTTCGCTGGAATACGAAATGATTCCTTTCAATCCCATAGGTTACAGTATTGTTTTATTAGACACTAAAGTTTCGCACAGTCTTGCTTCTTCCGAATATAATAAGCGCAGAGCTAGTTGCGAAGAAGGTGTTAGCATTATTGCAACCAAATATAAAGAAGTAAAGAGCCTTAGAGATGTTACTATTGACATGCTTGAAGAGTTTATTGATGATATGAGCATTGAAACATATAAGCGTTGCCTGTATGTAGTTGGTGAAATAGATCGTTTACAAAAAGCTTGCGAAGCATTAAAAGAAAATGATCTTATAACAGTAGGTAAACTTATGTTTGAAACCCATGATGGTTTGCAAGTCCTTTACGAAGTTAGCTGCGATGAACTTGATTTCCTTGTTCAGATTGCAAAAGGTTTTGATGGAGCAATAGGTTCGCGTGTTATGGGTGGTGGTTTCGGTGGTTGCACCATTAGTTTAGTAGAAACAAACAAAGAACATGACTTTATTGAGCAATCTTCAAAGAGATTTAAAGAAAAGTTTGGACACGTTCCTGTTGTTCATGAAGTGAAGATAGCGTCTGGAGCAAGGCGTATTATGTAAAATAATTCTAAATTCTTAAACCTAACAGGTTTTGAAAACCTGTTAGGTTTCTTATAATTATTAATTCTTAATTCTTAATTTTTAATTATTCAATAAGGTTTCCAGATAGTGTTTCTTTATCCCAAACATGTCTTTTATCTTATCAACATTGCTTAATATCTGCTCTTTATCTGGGTTAGGTTTAGCAGTTTTGCGGCCAACTATCAATAAGTTTTTAGGAGTATGTTCAGTTGAGATGAATTCAAAAACCTTTGTTTTATAACCATAAGCTTCCATCAGCATTGCCCTCAGGCTATCGGTAATTATCTCCGCCTGACGCTCTTTAAGGATACCATATTTTACAACACTACTTAGCTCATTTGCAACATTAAACTCCGATCGTATTTGCTTATGACAGCATGGCGCCACCACAATCAGTTTCGCATCCGAACTTATCCCTCTGTAAATTGCATCATCGGTGGCAGTATCGCAGGCATGCAATGCAATAAGGATGTCAATATGTTCAAGCTCTGTCATTTCTATACTTCCTTTTACAAACGACAAATTATCATAGCCGGCTTTCTTAGCAATTTCATTACATGTATTTACAAGTTCTTCTCTAAACTCAACACCCGTCATAGTCACCTTATTCTTAAGCGTATTGGTAAGATAATCATACAAAGCAAACGTTAAATAACCTTTGCCCGAACCCATATCTACAATATGATAATTATCTGTTAGCGTAAGCTCACTTAATTCGGGTTCCAGAAGCTCAATATACCTATTTATTTGTCGGTATTTATCGCTCATCTCACGGCGAATTTCCCAATTAGCATTGGTAATCTTCAGTTCTCTCAGATAAATATTTTCAAAAGGTAAAATTAATCGCTCCTTTATCCTGTCGTGATTAAAGGATGCAACAGGCTTAAGAGTAGGCTGATGTGTTTTAAGTTGAACCTTACCGTTAGGTGTTATGATGAGATTTATATTTTCGGAATTAGCATAAATATCTGCATTATAAAAATCAACTTCCAATGCTTTTTTAAGGATAGCAATGCCTTCTTTAAGCTCATAATTCTTTGTTATATCTTTAGTATCGTGACGATACACAAAATTAAGCCTCTCCCCTTTTTTTAATTTCACAATAGTGATAATAATACTTTTAAGATCAGAAGACTTCTGCCTTCTATTATTGACTATCATCTTAATCAACTCATTAGTTTCTATAATATTCTTAAGCTTGTTGAAGAAGTTTTTCTGATTGTTAGTATTCATCATTTTCCTAATTGCTAATTTGTGCAAAGATACATTATTTCTCTCTTTTCTAATAGAATTATTTAAAATTGAAACAATAAAGGAGAATTAATTTGGAGTGGTTTATTCATAAACTTATATCTTAACAAAATTAGATTTAACAGTATATCGTTTTTGGGTTTAATTATAATTTTATTCATTAATATAAGT
>CAIWDQ010000605.1 GCA_903911455.1 uncultured bacterium | reverse complement strand
CAACACTAAAAAGACAGTAAAAATTAGTGAAAACGTATAACAAATTCTTTAAATTAATGAAAATAAAAAGAAATAATTGATAATAATTGCAATTCTGCCAATAACTTCTTAAAAAAGTACTTGCATATTTTCAAAAAAAGATTATCTTTGCAGAAAATCTTATTAAAAACCAATCAAAATTAAATAAAATGAGAGACGTAGATGCTATTTATATAGAAATGTTCAGAAGGCTTAGGCTTTTTGGAGCAACCAATGCTTTAACTTTCGTTACATATCTAAATATTACCGGATGTTTTGTTGACTATAATGTATTGCTTTCACTTTATGAAACGCAATGTAATGAGTTGGAACTAAAGACTACAGGTACTACTGAAGATAAAGGTAACGCACGCGAGACCTTAGAACAAATCATCCTTGGGATTGCGAAACCTTTAGCCGGTTATTTTTTTGAAGCTAAAAATATGGAAGTTTACGAACAGGTGATTTGTACGCCTACCATGTTAATTAGATTGCGCGAATCGGAATTGAGGAGTTTTGCTACAAATTTATTAACTATTTGCGCAGCCAACCCACTTGCATTGCCAGCTAATAATATAACACCTGCTAAAATAACAGCTTTAACTGCTGCAAATACTGCTTTTGGAAACATTGAACCTGAACCACAAACAAATATTAAAAACAAAACAGGTAAAATAAAAGTTAAAAATGCAACTCGTAAAAAAATAGTTAGTCTTATACGTAATAGGATGACCAATGCAATGTATAGCTTAACAGGTATAGAAGATGCATTGATAGCCGATTACTTAAATATTATTAAACTTGTACATACCGGTATCAGACACACAAAATCTAGTGAAGCTACTGTATTAAAATCTTTTAAACTTATATCAGCTACAACCAACGCAGCAATAAGCGATGCTATGATAAATGTACCTGAGTTGGCGATGACCATTAAATGTAGAAAAGATGGTACAAGTGCTAAAGCAGTTTTCCCAATAAAAACTTTGGCCTTAAGTGCAATGGCTTTTGGTTATGATGTTTACAATGCACCACAAGTAATTTCTGACGTTGATTACGAAGTCATTACTATTATGATGGTTCCTTTAAATTAAGGGAATTTAGCGATTTGGTGATTTAGTGATTTGGCGATTTGGTGATTTGGTGATATAAGAATTTTAAGGCTCTATCAATTGAATTTGGTAGAGCTTTTTAGTTTATTAGTTTTAAATATTTGTTTGTATTGAATTAAAATGTAATTTTACAACTTTAAATCAAAACGAAATGCAAATTAAAGCAAAGCTTTTCAAAGTTGTTAGATTCATTAAAAGATATTGGTATGTTTTTACTATCATAATTGTTTTTGGTATTATCGCTTCTCCTCGTATTATAGACGGATTAACTCCAGTTGAAAAACTTGCAGAAAAATATCACGAACAATCAAAATATCAATACAGAGTAGGTGCTATATGCAATGACGGCTGGCAAAGCAATGCGACTGGTAGAGGAGCATGCTCACATCACGGAGGAGTCAAAGAATGGAAATATGAGACCGCATATAGAAAAACTATGGATGTTTGTAGAAAAGAGGCACTAGAAAAATCTTGGTTAGAATAATTAAACAATTTTAAATTTAAAGAAATGATTAAAAATATTTCTAAAATAATATCTATTACAATATTACTTCTTATTGGACAACTCCAACTTTCATTAGGACAGACAACTATTAAAATGCAAAAAAAAGATGGAGTTTATATAGTGCCTTGTACAGTAAACGGTCTTAAGCTTAAATTTATATTTGATACTGGAGCAAGTGATGTTTCTATTTCATTGACAGAAGCTATTTTTATGCTAAAAAATGATTATTTATCGAAAAGTGATATTATTGGTACATCTTATGCACAACTTGCTAATGGTCATATTACTAAAAACACAAAGATTATTCTAAGGAAAATAGAATTTGCTGGATTAACTCTTTATAATGTAAAAGCATCTGTAGTACATGAACTTTCAGCACCATTACTTTTGGGACAATCAGCTATTAAAAAATTAGGTGTAATTCAAATAAATCCAACAAATAACACATTAACAATATTTAATGCTACAAATAAAGACGAAAAGAATATAAATTTTGGACAAGGTGATAGAGTAAGAAATTTTAAGGTAACCGATATAGATGGTAATGTATATGATACAGTAACTATTGGTACTCAAGTTTGGCTAAAAGAGAATTTAAATACTACTCACTACTGTAATGGAGATGATATACCTAATGTTACAGATAATAAAGCTTGGAGCAATCTTACTACAGGAGCTTTTTGTGATTATAACAACACAGAAAACGATAGTACAATTTATGGCAGATTATACAATTGGTATACTATAGATGACCCACGTAATTTATGCCCAACCGGTTGGCATGTACCATCTGATGCCGAATGGACAACACTTACTGCCTATTTGGGAGGAAAAGCCATAGCCGGAGGAAAACTAAAAGAAGTCGGCTTTACCCATTGGAGAAGACCCAATACAGCCGCTACCAATGAAACAGGTTTTACAGCTCTTCCGGGGGGATACCGTGGCTGCAATGGGTCGTGGGACAACATTCGCAGCATCGGACACTGGTGGAGTTCTACCGAGTCCGAAGCTAATGTAAGAGCCCTTTTACGGCTCATGTTCTACGAATTCGGACATGTATACATAAACGACTACGGTAAGAATTGCGGTTTATCTGTGCGTTGTTTAAAAGATTAGAATTGATTCTTTATATAAAATCCTTCTAAAAATAAATTGAAAAATATTTAGTATCTTTGCAAAAAAATACTTATAATATGAAACACTATAGTAAAATATGGAAAGAGAATTTTTTATTTGAAAATTTTAAAGAAAAAATTGAAAAAGCTAAAAATTCTCTTATTTCAAGTAATAAAATTGATGACCTGGCATTTGAGATAGATAGACCTATGTGCGATAAAGGTGTATTATTCAAAGGAGAATCATTATTTGGTCAGTATTTGAAGTATAAAATCACAAAATCTGAAGAAATAATAGGCTTTTTAGAATGCTTTATTGATGATAAAAAAACTTATATAAACATTTACACATCCCCTGTTGGTCGTTGAATGTAGTTGTGGTGCAAAGTTCAGAACTTTTGCAAGTATAAAAGTTAGATTGTATCTTACATAAATTGTCTTTCTGTTTTTCTTTTATATTTAAACCCTGACTTCGGTTATAAAGACCTCACCTAAATCCTCTCCAAAGGAGAGGACTTAAAGACAAGCTTTTTATTAAGATTAGATTATATCAAAGATAAATTTTCTTCCTTCTTTTCTTTTATATTTAAACCCGATCTTCGGTTATAAATATAAAAATCATCATAAAAATAAAAAAAACCTAACAGTAAAGAACAATACCTGTTAGGTTGAATTCTTAAATCGCCACCTATCTACCGGCAGGCAGACTTGTAAGGGGGAATAATAAAAAAGGCTGCCAATTACTGACAGCCTTTCCATTTTAAAGTATTTCTCAAGATTTGTTAATACCTAATACGAGCCTTATAATGAGTGTGTAAAAGGTCGTGTGATTTATGTCCTAAAGGTTCGCCTAAGAAATCTTTGTAGATTTGAGCAACTTCAGGATTTTGATGAGATTTTCTTAATGCTAAATGTTCGTCTTCCGAATAAATAGCTTCAGCACGTTTGCCTCTGATCTCAGGACTAGTTGGTATTGGTTGACCACCACCACCTAAACATCCACCAGGGCATCCCATAATCTCAATGAAATGATAATTAGCTTTACCATCACGAACAGCTGTCATTACCTTCTTAGCATTAGCTAATCCGTGAGCAATAGCTACACTTAATTCGGCACCTTCTAAGAAAGACCATGCAGGAAGTACATCTTTAATCATAACTTTGGCTTCTTTAACGCCCTCCATACCTCTAACAGGCATAATGTTAAGATTAGTAAATGGAACTTCTCTGCCAGTTACTATTTCATAAGCAGTTCTTAAAGCAGCTTCCATTACACCACCAGTAGCACCAAATATTACAGCAGCACCTGTACCTTCGCCCATAATGCTATCGTAATGTTCGTCTTCAAGTTTCATGAAATCAATACCAGCTTGCTTAACCATCATAGCTAATTCACGAGTGGTTAATACATAGTCAACATCCTGGTAACCGCTGTCGCGCATTTCAGGTCTGTTGCATTCAAACTTCTTGGCAGTACAAGGCATGATAGATACTGAAACCATGTTTTTAGGATCAATACCTTTTTTCTTAGCATAATATGTTTTGGCTAAAGCACCAAACATTTGTTGTGGTGATTTACATGTAGAAAGGTTAGGTAATAATTCAGGGAAAATATGTTCCTGGAATTTAATCCAACCCGGAGAACATGAAGTCATCATAGGTAAAGCAACCTTTTCGCCATCAACTAAAGCTCTTTTTAATCTGGTTAAAAGTTCGGTACCTTCTTCCATAATAGTTAAGTCGGCAGTGAAATCAGTATCTAAAACAGAATCAAAACCAATGTGTCTTAATGCTGCTACCATTTTATAAGTAACTCTTTCTCCTGGATCATAACCTAAGTCTTCACCTAAACCAATACGTACAGCAGGTGCAGTTTGAACAACTACATGCTTTGATGGGTCATTAATAGCATTCCAAACTTGTTCGATATAAGATCTTTCGGTTAATGCACCGGTAGGACAACGATTGATACATTGACCACAATTGGTACAAACAACTTCATTTAAAGGCTTACTCATGAAAGTAGATATCCTTTGATGATCACCTTTTTTAATAACAGCAAGTGCACTAACAGCTTGCAACTCTTCGCAAGTTCTAACACAACGTTGACAACGGATACATTTACTGTCGTCTTTGCTAATAGATGGTGAAGATATATCAGCAATCTTATCTTTAGCATGAACTAAATCAATAAAAACATGATCACCTACTCTGTATTCAGAAGCAAGTGATTGTAGTTCGCAATGTCCATTTTTAAAACATTTTGTACAATCAGCATTATGTTCTGATAACAATAATTCAATTACATGTTTTCTAGAGGTTCTTACTTTTTCGCTGTTTGTAAATACTTCCATTCCTTCCGAAACTGGAGTAGCACATGATGCAGAAAGTAATCTTGCACCTTTAACTTCAACTACACAAACTCTACAATTACCTGCAACACTTAAGTCAGGATGATTACAAAGAGTAGGTATATTGAAGTTAAGTTTTTTAGCTGCATCTAAAATAGAGGTTCCTTCTTTTACAGAAACCGGTATATTATTTATTTTTAAATTTACTAAATATTCGCTCATTTCTTTAATTATTAATTGTTACCAAAAATATTAATAGATGATTTCTTCTTTAAAGTTATCAACAATTGAATTGAAAGGATTAGCCACTGATTGACCTAAACCACACTTAGCAGAAATCTTCATTGTGTTTGCTAATTTCTTTAATTCATCAAGATACGCGGGTTTTCTTTCACCTTTTTTAACTGATTCAATACCTTTAAGAAGTTGTTGACAACCTACGCGACAAGGTGTGCATTGTCCACAAGATTCTTCTGTAAAGAATTCTAAATAATCATGTAATACATTATACATCGAACGAGAACTATTGAAAATCATCATTGAACCTCCTGTAGGAATACCTTCAAAGCCAATAATAGTATCTTTAAATTGTTTACGAGGAACACAATGACCTGAAGCACCTCCAACCTGAACAGCTTTAGTATCACCATCACCAAAATCTTCAACGAAATCAGCTAAAGGCATACCTAATTCTAATTCATGAATACCAGCTTGTGGGGTATCACCTGAAACAGAAAATACTTTAGAACCTCTTGAATCTTTAGTTCCTAATTCTTTAAACTTATCTGGTCCCATTTTGCAAATCATAGTTATCTGAACTAATGTTTCTACATTATTGATAACTGTTGGTTTGCTGTTGTAACCAGCTACTGTTGGATAAGGAGGTTTGTTTCTAGGTTCTCCTCTTTTCCCTTCCATTGATTCAAATAAAGCACTTTCTTCACCGCAGATGTAAGCTCCACTACCTGATTTAATAGCTATTGTGAAATCAATTTTATTATCTTTTAATAATTTATTGTACTCTTCAAGTTGTTTATTTAATTTAGGAAGTAAAAAATTGTATTCACCTCTTAAATAAATATAACCTTCTTTAGCACCTATAGAATAACCACAGATAGTCATACCCCCAAATACTTTAGGAGCTACTGTATCTAATATTTCTCTATCTTTAAATGTTCCAGGTTCGCCCTCATCAGCATTACAGATAACATATTTAACTGCACTATCTTCATTCTTGGTGAATTTCCATTTTAAACCTGTAGGAAAACCTGCACCACCTCTCCCTTTTAATCCTGAATCAATAATGTCCAGAATAATATCATCAGAACTTCTTGTAACAGTTTTGGTAACTATATCAATTACCTCATTAACGTTACTTTCCTGAAATATTAAATCTACTTTCTTTAAAATCTTAGTTTCCATTGTAAGATGTTTTAAGTAATTCTTTTTAATTAATTTTTTACTTTGTGTGTTTTGCTAATGTTTCAATGATCTCAACTGCTTTTTGCACTGTTATTGCTGGATAAACATCATCGTTTACGAGCATAACTGGACCTTTGTGGCACCAACCAAGACAATTTGCAGTAAGTAAAGTGAATTTCTTGTCATGAGTAGTTTCTCCTACCTTTATATTTAAGGTGTTTTCTACTGCATGGATAAGTTCATCTTTACCTTGCATGTGGCAAGAGATAGTCTTACATATTCTTACAATATTCTTTCCACGAGGTGTCGTGTCGAGAAATGTATAGAAAGATGCAGACCCATAAACATCAGCTGCAGATAGATCTAATTCTTCTGCAACTGTTAACATAGCTTCTTCAGAAAGATATCTTTCTTCTTTAACTATTCCTTGTAAAACCGGCATTAGACTGTTTCTGGTCTTCCCGTGTTTTTCAACTAATTGTTGTACTAAAGTTTTGATGTTGGACATTTTTCCCTCCATTATTTTATGTAACGATAATTTGTTTTTTTATGATTTGTTATTTTTCTAACAAAACGATGTTGCAAAAGTATAAAAATTTATTGTTACAATGCTAACAAATGGATAATTTTTTTTATTTATTTTCATATCTGTTCTACTTTAAATAAAATTAATAATTATATAGCCTCATATTGCTCAATAATTCAATATATTCCGAATAATATTTTGTTTAATGAAAATCTTCTTATTTTATTTATTTTTTGTACTTTTGTAAAAAATAATAAAAATTAATGAGATATTTCTTAAAACTGGCTTATAATGGCAAAAAGTATCATGGATGGCAGGTGCAAAATAATGCAATTACTGTTCAGCAGATATTAAATGATACTTTGAGTACCTTTTTTGGCGAAACAATTGAACTTACCGGTTGCGGCAGAACAGATACAGGTGTACATGCTAAAGAATATTATGCACATTTCGATTTAGATTTAGAATTATATGTAGACGATAGATTTCAGGTTATATATAAGTTAAATCGATTTATTAAGGACGATATAGTGATTTATGATCTTATTAAAGTAAATGATGATGCACATGCTCGTTTTGATGCAATTGCCCGCACATACAATTATATTATATATAGAAGTAAAAATCCTTTTCAAACTGAGTTCTCTTATTACTATTCTTTACCGCTTGATATTGAGCTTATGAACTGTGGAGCTGCAATCTTATATGATTACACTGATTTCTCTTGTTTTTCTAAATCCAATACCCAGGTATATACTAATAACTGTAAGATAATGGAAGCTTATTGGAAACAAGAGGGAGACGAACTGGTGTTTACTATTAAAGCTGACAGGTTTTTGCGTAATATGGTTCGTGCTATTGTTGGTACATTGCTAGATTTAGGTAATGGAAAAATATCCTTAGATGATTTTAAGAATATTATTGAAGGCAAAAATCGCTCTGATGCCGGTTATTCTGTTCCTGCTCATGCTTTATTCCTAACTAAAGTTGAATATCCTTATTTAGAATATTGAGAAATGATATTTTATACTTCATAAAAATAAAAAATCCCTTTTAAGACGTTTGATACACATCATAAAAGGGATTCTTTTTATTGTATATTTAAGCTATATCAAACTAAACTATATATGAAGCATATGCCCCATCTTTTCTTGTTTGGTTCTAAGATATCTTAAATTAAATTCATTAGGTTCTATAATTAGAGGAATTGTTTCTACAATCTCTAAACCATATCCGGTTAAGCCTGCTTTCTTTACAGGGTTATTAGTGATAAGTCTTATCTTGTGTGCACCAAGATCTCTTAATATCTGAGCACCTATTCCGTAGTCGCGCTGATCAGGCTTAAAGCCAAGTTCTTCATTTGCTTCAACAGTATCTTTTCCTTGTTCCTGCAAATGATATGCTTTTAACTTATTAAGCAATCCGATGCCTCTACCTTCCTGATTCATATATACAATAATACCTTTGCCTTCTTTCTCAATCATCTCCATAGAGCGATGAAGTTGTGGGCCGCAGTCACACTTGTATGAGCCAAAGATATCACCTGTAACGCATGATGAATGAACCCTTACCATAATCTTTTCATCTTTATCCCAAGTGCCTTTAACTAATGCGATATGCGTAACATTGTCTGCAATAGTGGTATAAGCAACTAATTTGAAGTTGCCAAACTCTGTAGGAAGATTTACAGTTTGTTCTTTTTTAATCAAACTCTCATTTTTAATCCTATAAGCAATCAAATCTTTAATTGTAATGATCTTTAGTTTGAATTTTTCGGCAATTTTCACAAGTTCAGGAAGACGAGCCATGGTGCCATCCTCATTCATGATCTCAACAAGAGCTCCTGCAGGGTACAAACCAGCCATGCGGGCCAAATCAACGGTTGCTTCGGTGTGCCCGGCTCTATGTAATACGCCACCTTTCTTACTTCTTAAAGGAAAAATATGTCCGGGGCGGCCTAACTCTTCTGGTTTGGTATCTTTATTAGCTAAAGCTTTGATAGTTTTAAATCTATCCATCGCCGAAATCCCAGTTGTGCAACCATAACCTAAAAGGTCAACAGAAACAGTGAATTGTGTTTCGTGTGCAGAAGTATTATTGGTAACCATCATGTGCAAGTTGAGCTCATCACAGCGTTCTTCGGTAAGCGGAGTACATATTAACCCTCTGCCATGTGTTGCCATGAAGTTAACAATTTCTGGTGTTATGGTTTCAGCAGCTGTGATAAAATCACCTTCATTTTCTCTGTCTTCATCATCCACAACTATCAGAACCTTACCTGCTTTGTAGTCTACTAAAGCTTCTTCTATTGTATTTAAATTAAATTCCATTATGCATTTTAAAAGTTGGTGCAAAGTTATAAGTTTTTATCATAATAATTGCTCATGTTTTAAATATAAAATTAGTTTTGTTTGTTATATATGTTTTAAATTTCTTTACTTTTAATCAAAACATGCACTATGATAAACGATTGGATAGTTATTATAAACCCTCACGCAGGTAGTAAAAAGGCCGGAAAAGATTGGATAATTATAGAAAATGTTCTGAAAATGGAACAAATTAAGTTTAAATCCGTGTTCACCGAACGTAAAAATCATGCGGTGGAGCTTACCATGCAGTTTATTGAAGAAGGTTATCGTAAATTTATTGCTTTTGGTGGCGACGGTACCTTAAATGAGGTTGTAAATGGTTTTTTTATGCAAACTAAAGTGCCTACAATTGAGTTCACACTTGCCTTATTGCCAGTAGGTACCGGTAATGATTGGTGTAGGATGTTTAATATTCCTTTTGATTATAATGGTGCTATAAATGTTATTAAAAACGAGAAGATTTTTGTTCAGGATATTGGTTCGGTAAGTTATTATAACGATGGCGAACTTAAGTTAAAGTATTTCGCAAACGTCACGGGCATAGGTTATGATGCTTTGGTTAATCGTAAAACTAATGCTCAGAAAGAAAAAGGTAAAGGTGGGAAGTTCTCTTATTTCTTAAATATTTTTTCAGCCCTTTTTAGTTATAAAGATGTGCCTGTAATTATTGAAGCCGATGATAAAATCATCAATGCAAATTTATTTAGCATGAATGTTGGTATTTGTAAGTATAATGGTGGTGGAATGATGCAATTGCCTAATGCTGTTGCCGATGACGGCTTACTTGATCTTACCATAATTAAAAAAATAGGTAAGTTAGATTTGTTTAAAAGTATGAAAAAATTATATGATGGCACTTTATTACTGCATCCAAAAGTTGAAGCACTTCAGGCAACCAAAATTGTTGTAACTGCTGATGATTCAGTATATTTGGAGGCTGATGGCGAATCTCTTGGAATCGGTCCTTTTACTTTTAATATTATTCCTGTTTCTCTAAAAATTGTGTCAGGATAGGAGAATATTACGGTAGGAGAGGGGATTACTCAGAAAAATGATTTAATCCTTCTTCTCTTTAATAATAAGGAAGATATCTTCGTTGTCTCTTTTCATTAGGTAATGTTCGCGACCAAATTTTTCAAGCGTTTTCACGTTCGTGCTGATGTCGTGAAGCGCATTTTTGTCCTTTTCAATCTCATTTATGTAGTAAGATTTCTTTTGGCGAAGGTCTTTAAGTTCATGGCTTAGTTTATATTGCACAATAAAGCTGTTGCGATCAATTGCGGTCATCCACACAACAAAAATTAATGATGTAATGACGAATTTGTTCTTAAAGAACTTTATTATTTTTTTAAACATAAGCACTCCTTTTTTAATTTTACAAAGATAAATCATTTATTAATGATAAACGTTATTAACTACTTTTTTTTTAAACTAAATAATGTTAATAAAGAATCTCAAAATTGATAAATGTATATCCATCCAATTTATTTTAACGATAATTTTCTTGGTTATTAGAGTT
>CAIWDQ010000604.1 GCA_903911455.1 uncultured bacterium | reverse complement strand
TATATTTAAACCTTGTCTTCGGTTATAAATATAATAATAAAAAAACTGTTAGTCGTAGTCTGCTAATGTTGTGCTAAGATTGTAGTGTTTAATATTACATAAAAAAGGCTTCGCAGAATAAGATTCTACGAAGCCTTAATTTTATAAAGACAAAATTATTGAATAATTAATTTCTTTGTAAGAATAGTATACCCATCATAAATCTTCAAAAAATACATTCCATTTGATTGATTGCTCAAATCAATTCTTGATATTGTTTTTTCTGAATAAAAAACTCTTTCTCCTTGCAAATTATAAACCTCAATCTTAATATTATTCACAACAGTGGTATTCATATTATTAATTTGAAACACACCATTTGAAGGATTAGGATAGATATTAATATCAGATATTAATTGATTTTCATTTATCCCTAATGAACTTATAGTATAACAAGCTGAAGTATCAGTACAAGAATTTTTAGTTATAACAACAGCATAACTCCCATTAGTACTTGCAGTAAAGCTTTGGCTGGTCTGACCTGAAATAATAGAATTATTATAACAATTTATCCATTGATATGAAGCACCATAAGCATTTGCAAAAAGCATAGAACCTGATTGAGTAACTGAAGTATCAACTACATTTACAGTTACCGCTAAGGTTTGAAATCCTGACGAACCACATGAATTATTAGCTACAACTACTATATTCCCACTTGTTGAATTTGAGGAAGTAGTAATAGAATTTGTAGAAGAAGTACCCGACCAGCCTGTAGGTAATGACCAGACATAAGAAGTGGCACCACTAACGCTGTAAACACTGTAAGTATTAGTAGTGTTTTTACAAACACCTGTACTACCATTAATTGTCCCTGGAGTTGCAGGTGGTGTATTTACAGTAACTGCAATAGATTTCGGAGTAGAAGAACCGCATGTGTTATTTGCTTTTACAGTAATATTACCACTTGAAGTACCAGATAAGGCGGTAATTGAATTTGTTGTATTTGTCCCTGACCATCCGGTAGGTAATGTCCAGGTATAAGAAGTTGCTCCACTTACCGACACAACGCTGTAGGTATCATAAGTTAATGAACAAAGACTGGTATTCCCTGTAATAGTTCCGGGAGTTGCAGGAGCTGTATTAACACTAACCGCTAGTGTTTGTGTTCCTGAATAACCACAATTATTAGATGCCATAACTGTAATATTTCCATTAATACCACCGGCAACAGTAGTAATGGAATTAGTAGTTGAAGTCCCAGTCCAGCTACCTGGTAATGTCCATGTATAAGAAGTTGCTCCACTTACTGCCGCAACACTATATGTATAAGAACTTAATGAACATGGACTAGTGTTTCCACTTATTGTTCCTGGTGTTGAAGGTACTGTACAAGCTTGAACGGTAACTGTCCCTTTCATACCCATCGAAGCATGAGGTGAACATACATAATAATGAATCCCTACAGTAAGTTGTGCCGGCAATACCAAACCTCCACCCATTGGAGTTTGAAACCCTCCTGATAGTGGAGTGTTTCCATTTACATTCCATGTTGCCTGACTTACTTCTGTTGCATCATGTGAGGATGCTATTGAAAAATTTACTGTATCACCAACAGTAATTGTAATAGTTGCAGGAGTAAATGTAGTTCCTGAACTATTTACTGTCCATATTGTACTGAATCCTGTAAAATATGTCGTTAATATTAAAATCGTGAGTATTATTTTTATTCTCATCTTAATAAATTAAAATTATTACCCTACTCATATGGCTTTTCGGTACCGCCTCGTTTTTGTAATGGTTTCTGACTCCATTATTTCTAAAATAAAAATTGGTTATTTGACAAAGTTTGGTTCAACTTCTTCTGAAGAATAGTTTTTTCTCATTTAATGAGAAGATGAATTCAAAATATCAGGTATTTGAATTATAAAACAGAAGGAATAAAATAATGTTTATTTTAATCCCTTTTATTATTTATTACAAGACCTTAAAATAAAAAACCTAAGAGTTTTCCATAAGCTCTTAGGTTTTTATTAATATGAATCGGGACTAGGTATTTATTCTAAGAATGGGTAGTAAAATATTCAAAAACTAATTTAGATATATCAGCAATAATTTTTGCATTAGTATCATCATCTTCTTTTGAATCTGAAACAAAAACTGCAATTGCTATATGCTTTCCGTTTGGTAAAGTTACAATTCCAATATCATTCATTGCTGCTTGCATATTAGTATCATCTTCCCTTCCGGAAGTACCGGTTTTATGTGCCAGGATTGTACCATCAGGCAAACCACTTTTTATTCTGTTAGCAGCATTCGAACTATTTATCATAGCATCTAAAAGAAAATCAAAACTAGTTTTAGAAAGAATGTTCCCTGTATAGAACTTTTGCAATAGAATTACTGCAGCCATTGGTGTAGTCCAATTAGTGTACTGAACATTCCAGTCTTCTGAGTGCATATCGTTTTCAGTTGCTTTAATTGAAATATCATTAATACCTATTTGTTTTATATATTGCTCAACTTCTTTAGGTGGTACTAATTTAAATAATATATCGCAAGCATTATTATCACTTTGAGAGATCATATAATTAATAATTTCACTCAAAGGCAACCTAATATTTCCTTTAGGATATTTCTTTTGCAACGGACTCCATGTATTAGGATGCAAATCTTTTTTAGTAATATAAATTTCTTTTGTTAAAGTTAATTTCCCTTCATCTACCTGATGCAAAACGGCCAAAGCCAAATGGAATTTATAAACACTTTGCATAGGGTAATGATGATCATTTGCGATAAGCAATGTATCTCCCCTCTCTAAAGCTAAAACTCCTACACCTATTTTTGTATGTTTTGATGCGGTATAACTTTCAATTTTTGCTTTAAGAGAATCTATTTGAGAATAACTATTATGGAATGTAATTACAAAAAGTATATTTAATAAAAGGACTTTATAAATTCTCATTTCGTTATCATTTTTATTAATTAAATATCGAATGTATTCATACAACTTTTAAAATACTCAAGATGCATATCAGTAAAGTCGAGATGGGTAACAAATCTAACCAGATGTTTACCAAAAGGAACACATAAAATATCATATTCCTGCATCTTTGCAACAAAATCTAAAGCTAAGATTGTGTCTGGTAATTCAAATATTACAATATTAGTTTCAATAGGGTAAACCTCTTTTACAAATTTCTTTTTAGATAAGATTTCACCAATAGCTTTTGCTCTTTTATGATCTTCTTTTAATCTCTTAATATTGTTTTCCAAAGCATAAATACCTGCTGCTGCCAGATATCCTGCCTGTCGCCATCCTCCTCCCATTACTTTCCTGAATCGTTTAGCTTTTGAAATTACTTCTTTTGTTCCTAAAAGTAAAGAACCTACCGGGCATCCTAATCCTTTTGATAAACAAATGGAAATAGTATCAAATATCTTACCATAATCTTTAGGAGTTTCAATGGTTTCAGTAAGTGCATTAAATAATCTTGCTCCATCCAGATGCAATTTAAGATTGTTTTCTACACAAACTTGTTTTATTTTCTTAATCTCATTAAAATCATATATACTACCCCCACCTTTATTCATAGAGTTTTCGATAGAAACCAGTTTACTATAAGGATTATGAATATCATTTTTATTGTTTATTGATTCTTTAACCTGTTCAGCATTAATCCTGCCTTTGTTACCATCAATCAATTTTACTGAAGAAAAAGCATTTACAGCAATTCCACCTCCTTCATATAAATAAATATGCGAAAGTTTATCACAAATCACTTCATCGCCTGGCTGACAATGCACACGTATAGCAATTTGATTGGTCATAGTACCCGAAGTACAAAACAATGCAGCTTCCATCCCAAACATTTCTGCAATCTTATCTTGAAGCAATATTATAGTTGGATCATCACCAAACACATCATCCCCTACTTCGGCTTTCATCATAGCTTCAAGCATTTCAGCAGTTGGTTTGCATACTGTATCACTTCTTAAATCTACTTTTATTGTTTTCATTAGGATTATTATTAAAATTACTAAATGTTTAAATGTTTTTTATAAAATCAAGCATACTCTCAAAGTCAGCGCTATTGAGAAATCGTGGGAACTTAGCTATTAGAGTATTATTAATTATTTCAATTGTTATTTCTTTTTGAGTTTCTATCAACATTAATCTTTGTTGTGATGCAAACGAAAGTGCCAATGCTTCATTATCTGAAATAAAATAATATTTAGAAGAAAATTCTGGAAATTCTTTAATATCAATTTCTGTATGATGAAAGAGTTCTGTTATTTTATCACCTAAAGTTTCTGGTCGAATTAATAGATGTCCATAATTAAATCTAAGAACTTTTATACCTATTAATTGAAGATCACCATAAATTTGCCTTTGCTTTCCGCTATATAGAGAATAATCAACATTAACTAATGTTAGCCATGCACTTTTCGTAAGCTCCTTGATATTTAACAATTTATTGAATTCAATATTATCATATTCTTTTAAGATCAATGCTTCATCAACTATTGAAAACACATTCTTTTCTTCTTCAGTTGGCTGATCTATTTCTTGAAACTGATTTGAATAGTTACTTAATATCTCTTCAATTGCATTTATTTCGTCTAGTGAAAGCATTTTGTTGAAAATTTAATGACTAATAGCTTTAAATTATCAGTGCAAAGATAGGGAACTTTATTAGACAACTGCCTAATAAAATAAAAAATCCCATCAGCTACCAACTGATGGGATTTTTTTATTCACCTTTGAAGCGGGAAATCTTTTAATTATCCTTCTATTCTTAATTCTTAATTTTTAACTGCTCCCTGTTCCCATCACCATCACCACATCCGCGTGCATATCTTCCTCTAGTACATCCATAGTAATTTGAGTACCCAAATAATCGAAGAAAATAAATTTAATAGTTTGAGTCCCTATTGGTAATTCAATTAGTCCCATTCCCAAACTATCAGTAACAACAACTTCAGTAAAACCTACTCCTCTAAAACTTACACCTTCCAATGGCTGACCAGTTATACTATCTACAGCTTTAATATATATGGTTCCCGTAACTACTGAAGGTAGAAAATGAGAATGAGCACCTATTTTATCTTCAAAAGTAAGTTCGTAAAACTGAGCATACAAATCAGGATGCAATTCTTCCATAGCTTTGAGCGAACCTCTTAGGCGGAAATTAATAATATGGGTAAGCATTTTAATCAACTCCTTAATTGAAGCTGTATTCAATTTAGTTTTTTGTCTTACTTCTTTAGGTTCGTTTGATAATGGAGCATAGGCAGTATTGGCAGTTGCAATTTTATCAATTGTAAGTGCAGTGATTCTGAATTTCAATAGTTCAGTAAGAAATGCAGTACATATTGTAGAAGTAGTTGCTGCGGCCATTTTAAGTTCAGCAGGTTTCATTTTCTTCAATTTATACAACTTATAATTCTTTAGTTTATTATTATTTGTCATATCACCAACTCTCATAAAGTAAGAACAAGTAATTTGAGCATGCCAATCAATAATAGTAGCCAGTGCAACGCCAGCAGTTTCTTTATCCTCGGTCACACCCGAAGTATCCTCACTTTGTTCAGGAGTTCTGGTGTCAAGTTCAGTAATGATGTCTTCTATTGCATCTATATCTTCGTTTACGGCGAGATATAGACATACTACTACTCCGTTTTTGATTCTGAGTTTCAGAATCGATTTTCCGTCTTCCGATTTTTTCTGTTGATGAAAGTTCATGTCGATTGTGTTTTTGTTATTAATTCATTATTTATTAAAAAATAAATAAAACTATTAGTTTAACTTTCAAACTTGCAACCAACATTTCCCCACTTTGGGTAGTGAAAATTGGGGTTGAATAGTGTCCAATAAAGGCTCTATTTCTAAAAAGAATTCAATTATATCAATTCAGCTTTCAAAACTGTGATAATATTAACTGCAAAAGTAATTATATATTGCATACCACCAAATGTATTTTAACAAAATAAATACTTGTTTTTATTTTATAAAACGGAATTATCAATCAATTGGTTAGTTGTGGGTTGCTTTTTATTTTAATTATTTTTTATAGGCACAATTAAAATTGTAGGCTAATAATAAAAAAAAATAATTAAGAGATGAGACCTTTGCAAAACAAGCTTAATTAAAAAACTTTTCTAATTTTCGACTAATTTTTAAGATTTTTCTGGATTTTGGTGTAATTTACACTGTTTTTATTCATTTACTATGTGTAAATAGCCTTTTAAGAGG
>CAIWDQ010000603.1 GCA_903911455.1 uncultured bacterium | reverse complement strand
ATAATAATATAAAAGGCTAGTATATAGACGTTTCGCGTTCTCGTTTAAGATTTACACCACTTCAAATAAGATTTACACCACTTCAAATGAGTTTTACACTACTTCAAACAAGATTTACACTACTTCAAACAAGTCTTACACTACTTCAAACAAGTCTTACGCCACTTCAAACAAGTCTTACGCCACTTCAAACAAGTCTTACGCCACTTCAAACAAGTTTTACATGCACGTAAAACTTCCGCGAGAACGCGTAATGCTTATGTGAAAATCATTTTTATTTTAATGAAAAGACAATTTAATAGTATAATATTAAGCAAAGTAAATTTGAAACTCATCATGGGAAATCATATTCCCGCCAAGGGTATAAAAATAATAAAAATAAAAATAACTAAAAAGATTAAAACCTAAATAAAACTCATTAAAAACATCCTAAAAATCATAAAAATAAAATACTAAACATAATAACACTTATTGACTGTTGCCTTTTGCCTTTCATTCATAATTCATAATTAATAATTCATAATTATTAAAATAAATAGTTGGTAGTATTAAAATAATTATTACTTTTGCTTCGTATTTTTACGAAATACAAAATAACTAATTATAAACAGTATGGCAACTGAAGTTATCACATATAATGAAGATTTAATTAAGATGGCTCGCATAGCAAAAGCATTGAGTCATCCTGCCCGATTGCAGATATTAAACATCCTGTCGAAGCAAACTTGCTGCTATAGTGGCAATATTGCAGGCGAATTTCCTATTGCTTTATCTACTTTGTCGCAACATTTAAAAGAGTTAAAAGATTCAGGTTTGATACAAGGCGAAATTATGCATCCCAATATCAGATATTGTATCAATCCCGAAAACTGGCATCTTGCCAAAGAATTAATTGATAAGTTTTTTAATGGATACAGTTTAATAACTGAAGAATGTTGTAAATAAAACATTGTAAAATTATCATAAAATAAAGACAAAATGAATACATTGTTTCAGAATAAAGGCTTACTTATAAATGGTGTTACACATCTTTCGCCAACTGAAGCTTATGATATTTTGATAAATGGAGCAGTTGCAGTTGATATCCGTGAAGAATATGAATTAGATTATAAATTATTAGATGTTCCCGAAAGTATCTTTATTTATAATAGTATTTTTAAAACTAATTATGAGATGTTGTCAAAAACCAAACCCCTAATTATTGTTGATAGTGTGGGATTAAGAAGTAAAGATGCAGTTATATTCCTGCAGGAAAAAGGATATACCAATGCTGCCAATCTTAACGGAGGTATAGTTGACTGGGATAAAGATAATTTACCGATGAAAGTTGATAAATATGCAGAGTTAAGTGGTTCGTGTGCATGCATGTTGAAACCAATGAGAAAGAAGAAAACAATTCAAACCAATTAAATAATTAATCAAAATACAATCAAAATGAAAAAAATCACATTATTAATTATCTGCACAATGTTTGTAATTACAAACATGATTGCTCAAAATGCAAAAGCAGATATCGGAAAAGCCCAAAAGGCAGGTAAAACTATTTTTTTAGTTGTTACTGATAAAAAGTCAAAAGGCACTGAAGCCTTAGTTAAAATTGCAGATAATGCACAAAAGAAAGCTAAAAATGCAATAGTGATGAAACTTGATAGAGACGATAAAGCGAACGCGAGCTTAATTGCAAAATACAGATTAGCCGGCTCGCCATTGCCAATGGTATTGGTAGTTGCAGCTAATGACATCGTTGCAGGAGCTTTGTCTGCCTCAGATGCAACTGTTGAAAGACTTATATCAGATATCCCCTCAAAAAATCAATCAGATGTTTTATTAGGTTTTGAAAACAAAAAAGCTGCAATTATTATATGTGGTAAAAAGAATGCGAAAGATAGAGCTGCATTAGAAGCAGAGTGCAAAAAAGCGATGGCAACTATGGGAAATAAGGCTACTGTTGTTTTTGTAGATATTGATAATAAAGAAGAAGCTAACTTTATGAATTTATTAAAACCAGATCTTAACAAAACTACAGTTATTATTTTCAATGCAAGTGGACAATATACAGGAACTTTAGAAGCTACAGCAAAATCAAAAGATATTATAACAACTGCAAATAAAAAAGTTGGAGGTTGTTGTCCTCCGGGAAGTGGTAAAAAATGCTAATACAATTTTATTATGAATCTATTTAAATTAGTATGGATTGAACTCTGGAATAAGAAGTCGCAGCTTATTTCCAGCTTAATGGCAATTGTAATCGGTATAGGAGTTATAGTTGGTATCAGAACTATCAATGTTTACTCCGAAAAAGCAGTTGCAGTTAAGCTTGATAATCTTGGGGCAAACATACTTGTATTGCCACAAGCTACTAGTATTGATGATTATTATACTGCAGATATAGATGCTCCAACAATTCCTATGGATTATGTTGAGAAAATCTTAACATCGGATATTAAAGGAGTAGATAACCTTTCGCCAAAGTTGACCAGAAGAGTTACTATTGGAAACAAGAAGTTTGTATTGACAGGTATTCAACCTAAGAATGAGATTGCTTCTAAACCTTTATGGCAAACTACTAATTTTGGTAAAGAATTGCAAACTGCTTGTGCTCCATCAACAGGAGAAAATAAAAGTCATGGTTATGAAGATGAGAAACTGAAACGTA
This sequence comes from uncultured bacterium, assembly GCA_903911455.1. Classification (GTDB taxonomy): domain Bacteria; phylum Bacteroidota; class Bacteroidia; order Bacteroidales; family JACABE01; genus JBAXLO01. The sequence continues at coordinate 6,171 of CAIWDQ010000603.1, read as the reverse complement.
AAGGTGTTGATAGTTTAAAATATGAAGAATGTTTATTAGGAGCTCAGGTTGCAAAGGCTTTAAAACTAAAAGAAAAGGATAAGCTTAAGATATTAAGTAAAGATTTTATTGTTGCCAAACTACTTGATGAAACTGGTACTGTTGACGACGATAGGATATTTGTAAATCTTAAAGCTGCTCAGGATATATTAGGAATACAAGATCAAATAAGTGCAATAGAAATCATGGGATGTTGTAATGCAATATCAGATGGGATGTTAAGTAAACTTAGAAATCTGTTGCCTGATACAAGAATTACTACAGTTGGTCAGATAGTTTCTACACAAATTGAGACCAATAAGATGATGAAGAAAACCTCTATTATATTTTTGATAATTATTTTGTTTGTCGGGAGCATTTCTATAGGTAATTACATGTGGGCTAACGTGAACGAAAGGCGCAAAGAAATAGGAATCTTAAGAATGATTGGTACTTACAAAAGTGAAATATACAAAATACTTTTAATGAAAGCTTTTATATTAGGATTAATTGGAGGCATACTTGGGTATCTTTTAGGAACAATATCAGCTTATTATATGGGACCAATTTTTGCTCAGATACAAGTTTCGGCTATACCTATATTTATAGTATGGTCTATATTGATTTCTATTGGTATTTCTATTTTAGGTTCATTGATACCGGCTTACTTTGCAGCAAAGTTTGAACCATTTTCTAACATTCAGGAGGACTAATTTATGAATATAATATGCACACATAATCTTACTAAAACCTATAGTCATAAAGATGGGACTATTGATGCAATTAAAGATATTACTCTTGATGTTGAAAAAGGTTGCTTTGTTACTATAACAGGTCCTTCAGGTTCTGGAAAGACTACATTATTATTAACTTTGGCAGGATTAATAAGACCTACTTCCGGTTCATTTAGCTTTCTTGAACAAGATTTAACTAAAGTTCACGACAGTGAATTAGCTAAATTCAGAAGAAGAAATGTAGGTTTCATTATGCAGAGTTTTGCATTGATACCATATTTAACATGCATTCAAAATGTGATGTTACCTTTGGCTTTAATTAAAACTTCAAATCAAAAACAAATAGAAGAAGCAAAATCTGTATTAGAGACAGTTGGCTTGGGAAAGAGATTAAATCATTTGCCAAGAGAACTTTCAGCAGGGCAGCAACAAAGAGTTGCAATTGCCAGAGCTATGGTTAATTCGCCATCAATCATTTTTGCAGATGAGCCTACAGGTAATCTGGATCCATTGCTATCAGTAGAGATTTTAGATTTCCTTAAAGAAATTAATCAAAAGAATAACATTACAGTTATTATGGTTACACATAGTCCTGTAGCTGCTGACTATGGCACAGTTAAAATACATTTAGATAACGGTGAAATCAAATCAATAAATTAATTAAAACGAATACAAAAATGAGAATACTTATATTATGCACAGGCAATAGTTGCAGAAGCCAGATGGCAGAGGGCTATTTAAAATCATTTGATGCTAATCTTGAAGTATATTCTGCAGGAACTTATCCCGCTGATAAAGCTAATCCTTATGCTGTTAAGGCTATGGAAGAAATCGGGATAGATATACATAACAATAAGCCTAAAGATGTTGCTCAATTCCTTGATCAGGAGTTTGATTATGTAATTACAGTATGCGACAATGCGAAAGAATCATGCCCAATGTTTACAGGTAAAGTTAAAAATCGTATACACATAGGTTTTGAAGACCCGGCAGATGCAATTGGTACTGATGAAGAAAAAATGAAAGTTTACCGAACTATTCGTGATGAAATTAAAGAAGGATTTTACAAGTTTTATAAATCTATAAACTTTTAAATCGTCATTGCGAGGAGGAACGACGAAGCAATCTCTTTTAAATTGAACAAAAAAAGATTGCTTCACTTTGTTCGCAATGACGAGATTGGTTTGTATTTATATTCATATAATAATAACAGAAAAAACAATAAACAAATGCAAAACGACGAATTAAAAAATATAGTAAAAGAAAAGTATGGTGAGATTGCAAACCAAACGAAGACACAGAATGAAACCTCCTGTTGTGGAGTAGGTTCTTCATGTTGTTCAGGAGTTGATTATACTATCTTTAGCGAAAATTATAGTGAATTGGATGGTTACAATCCTGATGCTGATTTAGGTTTGGGCTGTGGCATCCCAACAGAATTTGCCTTGATTAAAAAAGGGGATACCGTTGTTGATCTTGGCTCAGGAGCAGGCAATGATTGTTTTGTTTCAAGGGCATTGGTAGGAGAAACCGGTAAAGTTATTGGTATTGATTTTACCGAAACTATGATTGATAAAGCAAGGGAGAATGCCGAGAAGTTAGGCTTCAACAATGTTGAATTCCGATTTGGTGATATTGAAAAAATGCCTTTAACAGCTAATAAAGCTGACGTAGTAATAAGTAATTGTGTGTTGAATCTTGTGCCAGATAAGAAGAAAGCTTTTGCCGAAATATACAGAATTTTGAAAGTTGGCGGACATTTTTCAATTTCAGATGTTGTATTGGAAGGAATTTTGCCTGCTAAATTAGAACAAGCTGCAGAGATGTATGCCGGTTGTGTTTCAGGAGCAATTCAAAAACAAGATTATTTAGATATTATAAAGACGAATGGGTTTAAGAATGTGAGTGTACAAAAAGAAAAAAAGATCAGTATACCTGATGAAATCCTTTTAAACTATATTTCCAATTCAGAGTTGGAAGAACTAAAGCAAAACAATATTGGAATCTTTTCAATAACTGTATATGCTGAAAAGAATGAATGTGGCAGTGATTGTAACTGCTAAATTTTAATGATTAATCCTGTCAGGTTTTTCCTCCTGACAGGTTTAAAAACCTTTTATATTTATACCTGTGAGGAGGGGAAACCTGACAGGACAATTTTTTAACAAATTAAATTTAATAACAAATGCAAAACGAAGAATTAAATAACAATTCAAACACAGAATTTAGCAATAACGCTAACAATAGCAAAATGGAAAACGAATCATCATGTTGTGGAGGAAGTTCTCCATGTTGTATTGAAGATGAAGTTACTTCAACCTATGAGAATAAAGCAGAAGCAGTAAAAGCAGCTGAACCGGTAATGGAAAAAGCTTCAGGCGGATGTGGATGCAATTGCGGTTGCAACTAATTAAAGTTTCCGGTAAGCACCTCAAAATGCTTACCGGATTTTTTTTATTATTTATAAAACAAGTTTACATATCATGAATACAAGATTAAAATTCTTAGACCGTTACCTGACCTTATGGATATTCCTGGCAATGTTTATCGGGGTATTATCAGGATATTTATTCCCTGCTATTGCCCATTTTTGGGATTCTCTTAAAGCTTCACCCGAAAGTACAACCAATATCCCTATTGCAATAGGTTTAATTTTAATGATGTATCCGCCTCTTGCTAAGGTAAAGTATGAAGAGCTGGGCGATGTATTTAAGAATTATAAAATCCTAACGCTTTCGTTAATACAAAACTGGGTTATTGGTCCTTTATTAATGTTTGCACTCGGAATAATTTTCTTTAAATTATTTCCTGGCCAAAACAATGCCAATCTGCCATATATGTATGGTATTATTATGATTGGACTTGCCCGTTGCATTGCTATGGTAATTGTTTGGAACGATCTTGCAAAAGGCGACAGACAATATGCTGCAGGTTTGGTGGCTTTTAATTCAATCTTTCAGGTGTTGTTTTTCTCGGTTTATGCATATTTCTTTATTGCAGTAATGCCTGCCTGGTTTGGCATTCCAACTAATAGTGCAGTTGAAAATATTACAATAGGTAAAATAGCAGAAAGTGTATTTATCTATCTGGGTATCCCATTTATTGCAGGATTCTTAACCCGTTTTATACTTATTCGTGTTAAAAGCGAAGTATGGTACAGCACTAAGTTTATTCCAAAAATAAGTCCTGTTACACTTATTGCATTACTTTTTACTATTGTAGTAATGTTTTCGCTCAAAGGCGAATATATTATTAAAATTCCTATGGATGTAATACTAATTGCCATTCCATTACTTATTTATTTTGTAATAATGTTTTTTGTTTCATTTTATATGAGCAGAAAAGTAGGAGCAACTTACGAACAATCCACAACCTTATCGTTTACAGCAGCCAGTAATAATTTTGAATTAGCAATTGCTGTTGCGATAGCAATATTCGGGATGAATTCAGGCGAAGCATTTGCTGCAGTTATCGGCCCTTTGGTTGAAGTACCGGTAATGATATCTTTAGTTAATGTAGCTTTTTATTTTCAAAAGAAGTATTTTAAAGTAGGCATTTAGCTGTTTAGGTTTTTAGACCATTAGGTAGAATAAAAACTACGTCATTGCAATTAACAATGCTGTCGTTGCAAATACCTGATCGTCATTGCGAGTCACAATACTTTCAGCACACCAAGTGAAATGACAAATCTTTGAGAGCATCCTGACAGGTTTTTCATCCTGTCAGGTATAAAAAGCCTTTATTGATTTATACCTGACAGGAGGGGAAACCTGTCAGGATGTTAATAATCATCATACTTAAACGATCTTGTCATTAGTAGGAGGAACGACGAAGCAATCTGTTCCTTTTGCTTTCATTCATAATTCATCATTCATAATTATTTTTATATTTATAACCGAAGTCAGGGTTTAAATATTAAAGAGAAGAAGTCACAATATTATTTACACAATCTTTTTATACCCTCATACTTTTTTTACTTGGATGTAGAAACGTTTTGCACGGAATTAGAAACGCTTTGCTTGGACTTAGAAGTGTTCTGCTTGGATGTAGATGTTCTATGCTTGGAGATAGAAACGTATTGCTTGGAGTTAGAAGTGTCTTGCTTGGATGTAGAAACGCTTTGCACGGTTTTGGAAAATGAGGGTTTCAAAATATTAATATGTTACTTATGAGCGACTAACTGAGATTTAGTGTTTCCTGAATGGCTGTTTTGACCTCCCCAAGCCTTCCGTTCATAGATTTACGTAATGGAGTTTTCTTACACCAGAGGTGTAATATATTTATAGAAAATGAATATCCCCATGAAAAGCTACGACCCCAGCGGGGTCGGATATTATTTTTTTGTTTTTTGAATAGCCACGTACTTCAGTACGTGGGGTAAAGATTTGATAGATTTATTGTGCTTTAGTACAAACCCCAAATCCTGAAAGGATGAAATGATTGTAGAATATAATAATGGATAAATGTATTGTAAACCCTGAAAGGGTGTTATGATTGTATTATGTCATCCCCTCGGGATTTTGGGTTGGTGGTGGTTTGTTGTTTTCTACAATCATTTCATGCCTTTGGCATTTTGGGTTGTAGTTGAAAGCAGACTTTATTTGGTGCAAAATTCGGAAACTTTGTATAACAGAGTACATAGAATAAGATTAAATTACTCTGTTTTTAAATTTGATGTAATCTTGAACAGCGTTATGGTATAATTCTTTATCTATTAAACCTGCACTAAATACTAATACTTCTGCTTTATATAAAGATTCTAGATCTTTTGCAAATTCAGGATAACAATCATCAATCATTACTAAAATAATATTTCTAAACGTATTCCAACTATATGACATTGTATCATTTAAATAATAACCTATTTTGGAAAATGTTTCGTTTAATTCTTCAAATTCGCGTATATGTGTAAAGAAATACTTAGAAAAAAAATCTAATGTTTTGCTCTTTATTTGTTATTGCATATTTTCTTTCAAAAAGATAATCATGAATATTTAGAAGGTTTTTACTAAATTCTTTGTACATAATAGGATTATCTGACTTTACATCAAGCAAAAATTCTTTTACAGTTTGCATCCAAAGAGTCCTATTACTAATTTTATAAGCTGTCTTATTTGATTCATTCACAAACATTAGCTGCATAATTGCAAGATATGCAGTAATTACTATAACTAGACTTGTGAATAAACTTGAATATGGTTTATAAAGTTTTAAATAATTTTGGAAGCCAATTGAAGAAAAATCAAATGTTAATTTAAATGCCTCTTTCATAATAATAATAAAAGCAATTAAAGATAAAGTTAAAATAATAATAGATAAAATAAGCAAAATCCATTGAAAATAAAAAACAATTGGATTTCTATCATTTTTCTCAGATATTAAAGAAATGTTATATTCATTCATTTTTATTAAATTTATT